>NZ_QHHV01000134.1:0-62371 GCF_003947245.1 Actinoplanes sp. ATCC 53533
CGTTGCCACACGCCCGCACGAGGCTCCGTGCGCTGGTGGTCGCCGCCCTGGCGATCGCGATCACCGGGAGCATCGCGACCGCCGCACACGCGGAACCGTCGACGAGTGAGCTGACCAAGAAGATCGACAAGGCGTCCGACCAGCTCGAGGACGTCGTTGAGTCGTACAACAAGATGAACCTCAGCCTGAAGCAGACCAAGGCCGAGGAGAAGAAGCTGGCCGCGTCGCTGGGCCCGGCCAAGGCCGCCTTGGAGGCCGCCGGCGCGCAGATGGACACCATCGCGCAGTCGGCCTACATGACCGGCAACGTCGGCACCATGAATGTCCTGCTCGAGGGCTCGGACAACCTCATGGACCGGATGAGCTTCCTCGAGCAGATCTCCCGCAGCCGCAGCCGCGACATCGCGGAATACCGCGCCACCACGGAGAACTACGCCGAGCGCCAGGCCGCCCTCAAGGCCACGCAGAAGAAGCAGGAGGCCGAGTCCAAGGAGTTGGCCGGCCGCAAGAAGAAGATCGAGGGCAACCTCAAGGAGCTCTACGCGATGCGGACGGCCGCCTACGGCTCGCCGACCGAGAAGGGCACCAAGTACAGCGGCACCATCCCGAACATCGCGGGTTCGGCGGGCAAGGCGGTCACCTTCGCCTACAACGCCATCGGCAAGATGTACGAGTACGGCGCGGACGGTCCAGGCACTTACGACTGTTCGGGGCTGACCTCCGCGGCCTGGCGGGCCGCGGGCAAGTCCTTGCCGCACAACGCCGCGGCGCAGTACAGCGCGACAACCCGGATCTCCCGGTCCGAGCTCGAGCCGGGCGACCTGGTCTTCTACCGGGGCAACCAGCACGTCGGCATCTTTGTCGGCGGTGGTCAGATCATCGACGCCTCCCGCGCGGGCCAGCCCGTCAAGAAGCGGACGATCGACATCATGACCCCGAACGGCTACGGCCGCGTCAGCTGAGTCAACGGGCACAGTTAAAGGCCGGTGTCCCCCTCGGGGGGCACCGGCCTTAGCCGTTGCTGACTTCCGCCTACGCGGCCTGCAGGCCCTCGGCCCGGGCCAGCTCACGCAGCCGGCCGAGCGCCTGGATCTCGAGCTGGCGGATCCGCTCGCGGGAGAGCGAGAAGCGCGACGCCACCTCGGTCAGCGAGTGCTCGCGACCGTCCTCGAGGCCGTACCGGGCGCGCATGATGCCCGCCGAGCGGTCGTCGAGGTGGTTCAGCAGGCCCTCGATGCGCTGACGCTCCAGCGCGGTCAGGACGATCTCCTCGGGCGACGGCGCGTCGCTGTCGGCGACCAGGTCGCCGAGGTTGGTGTCACCGTCGTCGCCGACCGGGGTGTCCAGCGACACGGTGTCCTGGGCCCAGCGGGTCAGCTCGGTCACGCGCTCGACCGTCACGCCCAGCGCGGCGGCGACCTGCGCGGGCTCCGGGTCGGCGCCGAGCTCACGGACGAGCTGGCGGGTGACGTTGCGCATCCGGTTGACGTCCTCGACCAGGTGCACGGGCAGGCGCACGGTGCGCTCCTGCTGGGCGATGGCCCGGCTGATGGCCTGGCGGACCCACCACGTCGCGTAGGTCGAGAACTTGTAGCCACGCTCGTAGTCGAACTTCTCGACGGCACGCACGAGGCCGGTGTTGCCCTCCTGAATGAGGTCGAGCATCGGCATGCCCGAGCGCACGTAGCGGCGGGCGATCGACACGACCAGTCGCAGGTTGGCGCGAATGAAGAGATCCTTCGCCCGCTTGCCCTCAGTGACCAGCCGCTCCAGTTCCTCCCGGCTCACGCCGCGACGGACCTCGCCGGTGTCGAGCAAGTGCTCGGCGTAGAGGCCGGCCTCGATTGCCTTGGAGAGGTCGACCTCCCTGGCAGCATCCAACAGCGGCGTCCGGGAGATTTCGTGCAGGTAGACTCCGACGAGGTCGCGCTCCTCGGCGACCTGGTCGGTCCTCATCACGGTGTTCTTCTCCACGTTGCCCACGGTCCCCTCATTGCCTTCACTAACCCTGTTACGGGCAATACCTGCGTCCATCAGCTCTCCCCGTAACGTCCGCAGTTCATGCATTGCGGTGCTGACACTTACCTGAACAGTTCGCGCCCTGCGATGATTCCGGCTGGTGAGTCGAAAGTGTCACGAGTGTCTGAGCGCCAGCTGAGAGCCGCGTGGATACTTACTGAAGAGGGCTCTCAGGGAGGTATTCGGAGCCGCACCCGTCTGTGGATGCGTGGTGAGGCGCATACCCTCTGACCGCTTCATGACACCACCGGCCCCTCATTCGTCGCAGCGACCGGCATCACGGATCTGGCTGCGATGCTCGTCACTACCCAGTACGGCCTGGTAGCCGAATGGGTTCACGTCCAGCATCGACAGGTTGCCGTTCGGCATGAACCAAACGCCACGGCAAAAGATCCCGTCGCTGACCGGAGAACGGGACCACCTGCCACGATGCGGCACGACAAGCCGCAGTTCACTCGCCCGTACGGGTGACACACGCATGGATGACGGCCGTTCGGCCAGCCCCGCCACGCCGTCCCACCGACTCCGGGTCGCAGTGATGTAAAACACACCGTTACGGTTCACGATATGGAACGCAGTGTGCTGGTAACCGGCGGTGCGGGCGGGCTCGGTGGAGCCGTCCTCGAGGTGCTCCGGGATCAGGGCTGGCGCGTGGTCGCCCCGGTCCGGGCCGGCGCCACCGGACGGTTGCCGAAGGACGTGGTCCCCGTCGAGGCCGATCTGGTCGACTCCGACGAGGTGGCGGCCGCGGTGGCCACCGCGGCCGCCGAGCCCGGTGCGCCGCTGCGCGCCGTGGTGAACCTGGCCGGCGGGTATGCGGGCGGCGGCCTGGTGCACGAGACGCCGATCGGCGACTTCGAGGCGATCCTGCGGTCCAATCTGCGCCCGACCTACCTGGTGACCGCGGCGGCGCTGCCCCATCTGGTGGCCGCCGGCGGCGGTTCTGTGGTGTGTGTCTCATCCCGGGCGGCGGTGGCCCCGTTCGCCGGGGCCGCCGGATACGCGACCGCCAAGGCCGCCGTGCTGGCCTTCGCGAACGCCGTCGCCGTCGAATATTCCAAGAGCGGTGTGCGCTGCAACACCGTGCTGCCGAGCGTCATCGACACCCCCGGCAACCGGGCCGGCCAGCCGGACGCCGACTTCTCCCGCTGGGTCACCCCGGCCGAGATCGCCCAGGTGATCGCCTTCCTGGCCGGTGACGGCTCCGCGCCGACCAGCGGCGCCGCGATTCCCGTCTACGGCCGGGCCTAGTCTCTGTCGCTCCGCAACGCGAAGCGGCCCTAAGCGGGAGGAAGTAGGTCTACTTCCGAGTTAGAAGCCCTCCGCCAGCTGGTAGGTGAGCACCGAGGCGGCCGCGGCCAGGGTGGCGACCGTCACCAGCAGCACCCGGGCGTGCGCCACGAGCAGCGCCCGGGGGCGCCGCGGGCCGGCCGGCACCCGCGGCTTCGGGACGGCGGCCGGCACAAATGCGCCGAGATGGGCCAGCAGCGCCTGCCGCACCTGCTCCGGGGTGCCGTTCGCGTCGATGACCACGAAACCGGCGTGCTCGGGGAGAGCCTGGTATGCGGCCGTGGCCGCGCGCAGGTAGTCCATCTCCTCGTGGTCGTAGCCGCGCTGCTCGATCCGGTCGTAGGCGACGGCTGGGTCGACCGCCAGCAGGAACGTCACGTCCGGCTGCGGAAACACCCGGTAGGCCAGCCGGGCCCGGCGCTCGGCCCGGTTGAGCCGTTCGGGGCGGGGGGTCTTGGCGTGTGCGCGGATGCTCGCGAACTGGCAGACGGCATACCTGTCCATGATCGCGACCTCCCGGGTGACCGAGCGGCGCAGCAGGGTGCGCAGGATCGCGAGCCAGCGCAGCACCGACTCGACGAAGAGCATCGTCTTGCGGCCGAGCAGGTGCTCACCGTCTCGGCGGCCCAGCGCCGTGGCCAGCCGGCCGAACCAGCGGCGGCCGCCGGCATTGCGCCGGTAGGTCGCCGGCAGGCCCCACTCGGCCAGCGCGGTCGCCAGCTGACGGGCCTGGGTGGTCTTGCCGGAGCCGTCGATGCCGACCAGCGCCACCGTGCGCAGGGGGCGGACCGCGGCGTTGCGGGGGCGCTGATCGTCGAAAGCGGAGCGGGCGGAATCAAGGTCAGGGACCATACCCACCAACGGTACCCGGAGCGGACACCCCCGGTTCCTCCCCCGAACGGCTCCCCGGGTGTGAAGGTGAGCAGGTCCGGGTAGTCGGGAGGTGCCAAATGCACGCCAAACGACGCAGGGAGACGCCATGCCGCACCGGGTGGACGAGGGCCTGGTCAACACGCTCAAACGGGTCGCCTCCGTGCTGAAACAGGCGGAAGTTCCGTTCGCGCTCGGCGGCAGTTTCGCGGTGTACGCCCACGGCGGGCACTCCAGCGATCACGACGTCGACTTCCTGATCCGCGAGCAGGACAAGGCGCGGGCGCTGGAAGAACTGGCCGCGGTCGGCTTCGAGGTGGTGCAGCCGCCCGAGGACTGGCTGGTCAAGGTCTTCGACGACGGCCGGATGGTGGACCTGATCTACCGCCCGGTCGAGTCGCCGGTGACCGACGCCACACTGCGCGACACCGTGATGCGTCCGGTCGAGGCGATCAACATGCCGGTGCTGTCGGCGACCCAGCTGATGGTGCACAAGCTGCTGAGCTACACCCAGCACTACTGCGACTTCGCCACCGGTCTGCCGGTCGCCCGCTCGCTGCGCGAGCAGATCGACTGGGACCGGGTCCGGAGGGAGACCGCGAAGTCGCCGTACGCGGAAGCGTTCCTGGTCCTGCTCGACCGCCTGGACGTGGTCGCGCAGCCGGGGGAAGCCCGACTGACAGTGGGGGGATGACGATGGCACCACAGCTCGACGAATACGTGGAGGCGGAGATCCAGCGCCTGCTCACCGAGAGCGGGGCGATCGCCGAACAGGGCATCACCCTGCGCCGCCGCGACCACCTGCTGGTGCTCGGCGGCGAGGTGGAGAGCGCCCAGCGCCGCGACGAGATCTGCCGGCAGATCACGGCGAACTTCCCGGACGTGGAGATCGCCTGCGACATCGGCATCGTGCGCGCCGCGGCGCCCAGTGAGGTGGAGGAGATCTCATGATCCGGATCGCCGCCGTGGGCGACGTCCACGTCGACAAGGACGTCCTGGGCCGCTACCGGCCCGCCCTGGAACAGCTGCCCGGGGTCGCCGACGCGCTGCTGGTCGCCGGAGACCTGACCCGGCACGGCACCGTCGAGGAGGCCGAGTGCATGGCGACCGAGTTCGGCGACCTGGGCGTACCGGTGGTGGTCGTGCTCGGCAACCACGACCACCAGAGCGACCAGCAGGACGCGGTCAGCGACGTGCTCCGGCGGGCCGGCCTGACCGTGCTGGAGGGCGACGCGACAGTCCTGGAGATCAACGGTCACCGGCTCGGCATCGCCGGGGTCAAGGGCTTCGGCGGCGGGTTCGCCGGCGCGTGCGCCAGCTCGTTCGGCGAGCGGGAGATGAAGAACTTCGTCGGTACGACCGAGGCGGTCGCCGAGCGTCTCGGTGCGGCGCTGCGCGGGCTCGACTGCGACGCCCTGGTGGCGCTGACCCACTACGCGCCGATCCCCGAGACCCTGGTCGGGGAGCCGCTGGAGATCTATCCGTTCCTGGGGTCGTACCTGCTGGGGCAGGCGATCGACTCGGCGCCCACCGCGCTCGCCCTGCACGGGCACGCGCACCACGGCAGCGAGCGGGGACGGACGCCCGGCGGCGTGCCCGTGCGCAACGTGGCGCACCCGGTGATCAAGCAGGCGTACAACGTCTATCAGCTGCTGTCCGCCGACGTCGACGCCGGTCTCGCACGGGTCTAGCCGTACCGGGTCAAAGGTTTTCGATTTCCGGCCGTCGGGTACCAGATCGCCATGACACTGTTGCTCTGGATCCTCGCAGTCATCCTCGTGGTCGCCGGCATCCTCGCGCTGTTCCGGCGGCAGGTCCTCTGGGGCGTCGTCCTCATCATCGTGGGCCTTCTCGTCGGTCCCGGCGGCGTCAGCATCTTCACCAATTAATCCCCTCGGTTGCCGGGGCTGCCCTACGGCGGCCCCGGTTCTCGTTGCGTAGTGGGCCGCACACGAGGTGCGACGCCCCACATCGGACGTATGGCTCAATCCTCAGCGAACTGTTCCCGATGTTCGTGAGGGCGTGACGACAAAGTGGCCGAGGTCCATCACTTCACCTACGGGGCCTTCAATCCGATCGCGGCGTACCTGGTCGCGGTCCTGGGGTCGTTCCTCGGCCTGCTCGCCACCGGCCGGGCCCGCAGCGCCCGTTCCCGCGGCCGGCGCAACCGCTGGCTGATCATCGCGGCGTTCGCGATCGGCGGGGCCGGCGTCTGGCTCATGCATTTCACCGCGATGCTCGGCTTCGACGTGCCGCAGAGCCCGGTGCGCTACAACCCCTGGCTCACCATGTCCAGCCTGGGCCTGGCCGTCGTCGCCGTGGGCATGGGGCTGATGATCGTCGGCCACGGCCGGCGCAGCATGCCGAAGATCGTGCTGGCCGGCCTGTGCACCGGTGCCGGCGTGCTGGCCATGCACTACACCGGGATGGCCGCGCTGCACGTCTCCGGCACGATTCACCTCGACCGGACGCTGGTCGTCGCCTCCGGCATCATCGCGTTCGCGGCCTGCACCGCCGCGCTCTGGTTCGCCGTCTCCGTGCGGGGGCTGGCCCCGATGACCGGCGCCTCGGCCCTGATGGGCCTGGCCATCTTCGGCATGCACTACACCGGGATGGCCAGCGTGTCCGTCGAGCTCAGCTCGTCCGTCTCGACGACGGTCGAGGGCATCAAGCCGCTGCTCATGATCGTGCCGATCACGCTGTGCAGCGCCGCGATGATCCTCGGCGTCGCGCTCAGCGCCCTGCAGGCCATGACCGACGAGGAGTTCACCGAGGGCGACGGCATGCCGCGGCGCGGCATGCACGCCGAGAACCCCTGGTCGCTCAAGCAGGCCTCGATGTCGGCGATGCGGCGCGACCCCGGCAGCCGCCCGTCGCCCGGTGCCCGGCCCTCGCCGCGCCCCGTTCCGCCGCGCCCGAAGCCCCTGCTGGACGAGCCGCTGATCGACATCCGTTCCTGATCGCGGACCCACGCGGCGGCCGCGTCCGGTATACCTGATCGGCATGGCGCCAAGGATGCTGCTGTCGATGCCGTTGCACGCGATCACCGAGGTGTACGGCGAGGCCGGCCTGCGCGAGCGGTTCTCTCTCGAGCTGCTCGAGTTCCCGCCCGACGACCGCCGCCAGCTCGAGGAGGCGCTGGAGCTGGCGGCCCGGCTGCACGCCGACGACCGGCGGGTCCGGGAGCCGTACCTGAACCATCTGCTGCGGGTCGCGATCCGGATCATCCGCTACTACGGCATCCAGGACGTGGACGTGCTCACGGCCGCGCTGCTGCACGACGCCGTCGAGGACCATCCGGCTGAGCTGGCCGGTCTCGACCCCGCGCTCGGCCACCAGGTGCTGACCGACGCCGCGGTGGCCGAGCTGGCGCGGCGGTTCAACCCGCGGATGGCCGGGCTGGTCCGGTCGGTGACCAACCCGGAGTACGACCCGGAGCGCGACAAGCACGAGCAGTACCGCGCGCACGTGGCGGACAGCCTGGAGCGCGATCCGTGGGCCCGGGTCATCAAGGTCTCGGACTTCACCGACAACGGCGTCGGAGTCATCCACACCACATATGACAAGGCTCGCAGCTCGGCGATCAAGTACCGGCCGCTGGTGCCGAAGCTGCGTGAGCTGGTCGGGCGCCCGGACACCCCGCTGTCGCTCGCCGCGAAGGACCACATCCTGGACCAGCTCGATCTGGCGGAGGAGCGGTTCGCCGCGATTCTCGACGGCTGAGCCGGGAGAGCCTGCCGTCGCGGTTAGCCTGGAGCTCATGCCATCCCCCACCGATCCCGATCCGCGGCGGAAAACCCATGCAAATTCGTCAGGTGACTGGTGGCGCGACGCCGTCATCTACCAGATCTATCCGCGCTCCTTCGCCGACAGCAACGGCGACGGGATGGGCGACCTGCCCGGCATCACGACCCGACTGAGCAGCCTGCGCGAACTCGGGGTGGACGCGGTGTGGCTGTCGCCGTTCTACCCTTCTCCGCAGCACGACGCGGGCTACGACGTGGCCGACTACCGCGCGGTCGATCCGCTCTTCGGCGATCTGGGTGACGCCGACAAGATGATCGGCGAGGCCCGGTCCCTGGGCCTGCGGGTCATCGTCGACCTGGTGCCGAACCACACCTCCAGCGAGCACGCCTGGTTCCGGGCCGCCCTCGCCGCGGCGCCGGGCAGCCCGGAGCGCGAGCGGTACATCTTCCGGGACGGCAGGGGCCCAGATGGCAGCGAGCCGCCGAACGGCTGGCGGAGCGTCTTCGGCGGCCCCGCCTGGGACCGGGTCGCCGACGGCCAGTGGTATCTGCACCTGTTCGACGTCTCGCAGCCGGATCTCAACTGGGGAAACCCGGACGTCCGCGCGGAGTTCGTCGACGTGCTGCGGTTCTGGCTCGACCGGGGCGTCGACGGCTTCCGGGTCGACGTGGCGCACGGCCTGATCAAGGACAAGGATCTCGCCGAGTGGCACTACGCCGGCGAGCTGCTCGGCGGTCTGGCGCCCGCGGGTGCCCCGCCGCCGCCGATGTGGGACCAGGACGGCGTGCACGAGATCTACCGGCAGTGGCGCGAGGTCCTGGACAGCTACGAGGGCGACCGCATCCTGGTCGCCGAGGCGTGGGTGCAGCCCGCCGACCGGCTGGCCCGCTACGTCCGCCCGGACGAGATGCACCAGGCGTTCAACTTCGAATACCTGGACACGCCCTGGTCCGCCGACCCGCTGCGCAAGGTCATCGACAACACCACGGCCGCCAACGCCGCAGTCGGCGCCCCGACCACCTGGGTGCTCTCCAACCACGACGTGGTGCGGCACGCGACCCGGCTGGGTTACCCGGTCGGCGAGCCCCGCCGGCACGGCATCGGCATCGGCGACCCGCAGCCCGACGTGGCGCTGGGCCTGCGCCGGGCTCGCGCGGCGACGCTGCAGATGCTGGCGCTGCCCGGCTCGGCATATCTCTACCAGGGCGAGGAGCTGGGGCTGCCGGAGGCCACCGAGATCCCGGACTCCTACCGGCAGGATCCGGCCTGGGAGCGCTCCGGGCACGCCGAGCGGGGTCGCGACGGCTGCCGGGTGCCGATCCCGTGGGAGGCCGACGCGCCCTCGTACGGCTTCGGGCCCGCCGACGCGAGCTGGCTGCCGCAGCCGGATGTCTGGGCCGAGTACGCCCTGGACCGGCAGCGGGGCGTCAACGGGTCGACGTTCGAGCTCTACCGGGCGGCGCTGCGCCTGCGCGCCGGGCACAACCTCGGCGGCGGCACGCTGCGCTGGGTGGACACCCCGGCCGACGTGCTCGCGTTCCGCAACGGCGACCTGCTGGTGCTGACCAACTTCGGCGACGCCCCCGCCGAGCTGCCGCTCAGCGCCCGGGTGCAGCTCGCCAGCGAGCCGCTGACCGCCGACGGCCGGGTGCCGCAGGACGTCACGGTGTGGGCGCGGGTCTGACCCCGTCCTGTTCCCGCTCGCGATAGGTGGCCAGGGCCGCATGGGTGTCCGCCATGTCCCTGGCCACCGTCCGGCTGGCCAGCCAGTACATGACGCCGGTCGGGATGAAGAAGAACTGGAACGCGGCCAGGCCGATCGCGTAGTTGAGCGGCGGCGGGAACGCGCCGGCCAGGTTCCGGAAGACGACCCCGACCAGGGCGTTGCCGCCGGCCCGGCCGAAGCCGTTGGCCAGGTTGCCCAGGCTGTAGACCGTGCCGCGGTGTTCCGGCGGGTTGACGTCGGCGATCAGCGCGAACCAGTTCGGCGAGTTCGCCGAGGTCAGGGCGAGCGCGAAGATCGCGGTGGCGAGGCTCAGCCCGACCGTCGGCTCGGTGACCACATCGCTGAGGATGGCCAGCACGACCGCGCCGGCGCTGCCGCCGTCCGGCACGTCGATGCGGAACGGCACGAAATACAGGACCACGTAGAACGGCACGGCGGCGAGGACGCCCACGGCCGCGACCAGGGCCCGGCCCCGGGGGGTACGGCGCTGCAGCCGGTCGCCGATCAGGCCGCCCAGGATCGACAGCGCCCCGCCGAGCTGGAACAGGGTGGCGAACACGCTGCCCACGATCACCGCCGTGGCGGTCGAGTAGCCCTGGTCCTCGGCCCGGGAACGGAACAGCACCGGCAGCCAGACCAGCGAGCCGAAGGCCACCTGGGCGGTGAAGCCCTGCAGGATCAGCCAGATGTTGGTGCGCCGGGCCAGGATCCGGGGCAGGTCGTCGCGGTGGATCCGCTCGTCGTATTCCACGCCGGCCAGTTCCGGTTGGCTGTCGCCGCGGGGCACGTCGAAGGTGAAGATGTAGGCCACCGTGGCGACCACCCCGGCCACGGCCACCACCAGGAACGGCTGCCGCCAGCCGGACGAGCCGAGCACCCCCGCCAGGAGCGTGCCGATCAGGGTGCCGACGCCCTGCGACAGGCCCCAGAAGCTCATCACCAGGCCCCGGCGCCGCGGTGAGATCAGGTCGCTGACCACGGAGAAGCTGACGCTGGCCACCCCGCCCAGGCCGATCGCCGCCAGCACCTGCGAGAACAGGAACGACGGGTAGCTGCCCGCCAGGCCGGACCAGGCGGTGCCGGCCACCCAGACCAGGGTGCCGGCGATCAGCACGGGTTTGCGGTTCAGCCGGTCGCCCGCGTACGCCCAGGCGATCGCCGCCACCGCGCTGATCAGGAACATCACCGTGGTGGCGAGGGCGATGTGGCCCTCGCCCACGGAGTATTCGTCGGCGATGCTGCCGTACAGCGGCGGGACGAGGTTGATCGCCACGTTGTCCAGGGACGCCAGGACGACGAAGACGATCACGCTGTACGCGCGATGCGCCGGCCCTCCGCCCACCTTCACGCCGGTAGGTTAGCCGGACTCCCCGTCCCACCACCCTTCACCGGACCGAAGGCCTCGTCCGACCCCCTGCACCGGACTACAGGCTTTTTCTGTCGATCACCGCGTCCCGGGCGGCGGCGTACTGCTCCCGGATGAGTGGGACGCTGCTGTCCTCGTACACCTCGGGGGTCTCCGCCGACCACGTCGGCGGCGCGTCACCACCCACGGTGACCCACGCGGCCTGGCGGGCGGCCCCGTCGGCGACGTACTCGCCGGGCGGTGGGACCAGCACCGGCAGGCCGAAGAGCGCCGGCGCGATGCGGCGGACCGCCTCGCTGCGGGCGCCGCCGCCGACCAGCACGATCCGGTTGGCCGTCGCACCCTGGGCGACCAGGGCGTCCAGGCCGTCGGCGAGCGCGCAGAGCATGCCCTCGACGGCGGCCCGGGCCAGGTGCGCCGGGTCCGAGGTGCGCAGGGTGAGGCCGTGCACGGCGCCGGTGGCGTTCGGCCTGTTCGGGGTGCGCTCGCCCTCCAGGTACGGGATCAGCACCAGCCCGTCCGCCCCGGCGGGCGCGGAGAGCGCGAGCCGGGACAGCTCCTCGTGGTCGACGCCGAGCAGCCGGGTCGCCGCGTCCAGCACCCGGGCCGCGTTCAGCGTGACGACGATGGGCAGGAACCGGCCGGTGGTGTCGGCGAAGCCGGAGACGGCGCCGCTCGGATCGTCCGGCGCGACGTCGGAGGAGACGAACACCGTGCCGGACGTGCCGATCGAGATGACCACGTCACCGGGCAGGGCCCCGGCGCCGAGCCCGGCGGCGGCGTTGTCCCCGGCGCCCGGTCCGAGCGGGGCACCGTTCGGCAGGTGCCCGGCGATGCCGGTGGGGCCGAGCACCCCGGGCACCCGCAGGCGCCGGCCGAAGCCGAGCTCCAGCAGGTCGTGGCGGTATTCGTTGGTCTTCGCGGACCAGTACAGCGTGCCGCTGGCGTCGCTGCGGTCGGTGCGCAGAGTGTCCAGGCCCGCAGCACCCGAGAGCTTCCAGGTCAGCCAGTCGTGCGGCAGGCAGACCGCCGCCACCCGCTCGGCGGCGGCCGGCTCGTGGCGGGCCAGCCAGCGCAGCTTGGTCAGGGTGAAGCTGGCCACCGGCACGATCCCGACGGCGTCGACCCAGGCCCGGCGGCCCTTGTCGCCGCCGCCGAGATCCTCGATCAGGTCGGCGGCGGCGCCGGCGCTGCGGGTGTCGTTCCACAGCAGCGCCGGCCGCACGACCTCGCCGTCGGAGTCCAGGACCACCATGCCGTGCTGCTGGCCGGCGACCGAGGCGGCGGCCACATCGGCCAGGCCGCCGGCCTCCTCGATCGCCTGCTGCAGCGCGGACCACCAGGCGTCGGGATGCACCTCCGTCCCGTCGGGATGGCTCGCCCGCCCCTGCCGGACCAGCTTGCCGGTCTCGGCGTCGCGGATGACCACCTTGCAGGACTGTGTCGAGGAGTCGATCCCGGCTACCAGCGTCATGGGGCTCATCTTTCCGTGAGAGTCAGTTGGCGCGCAGCACGTGATCGATGGCGAGTTGGTGCAACCGGACGAAGTGGTAGCCCTGGGCACCGGCCGCGTCCACGTCGTACTCCTCGAAGGCGCCGCGGTCGTTCAGCAGGTCGGTGTAGGTCTCGCCGGCGGACAGCGTCGGCGTCGACAGCTCGAGGACCTTGCTGGCCACCAGCGCCTCCTGCACCTCGGGGTCCGCCCGGAACGCCTGCGCCCGCTCCTTGAGCAGCAGGTACATCCGCATGTTGGCGGCCGCCGACTCCCAGACGCCGGTGTAGTCCTCGGTGCGCGAGGGCTTGTAGTCGAAGTGCCGGGGGCCGTCGTAGCCCGGGCCGCCGCCCGGTCCGCCGTGCTCCAGCAGGTCGACCAGCGAGAACGCGTTGAGCAGGTCGCCGTGGCCGAAGACCAGGTCCTGGTCGAACTTGGGGCCGTGCTGGCCGTTCAGGTCGATGTGGAAGAGCTTGCCGTGCCAGAGCGCCTGGGCGATGCCGTGGGTGAAGTTGAGGTTCGACATCTGCTCGTGGCCGACCTCGGGGTTGATGCCGAACAGCTCCGGCCGCTCCAGGTCGTGCACGAACGCGATGGCGTGCCCGGCGGTCGGCAGCAGGATGTCGCCGCGCGGCTCGTTGGGCTTGGGCTCGATGGCGAACCGCAGGCCATAGCCGCGGTCCTCGGAATACTGGGCGATCAGGTTCAGGCCCTCGCGGTAGCGGTCGAGCGCCGCCTGCACGTCCTTGGCCGCGTCGTACTCGGCGCCCTCGCGGCCGCCCCAGAGCACGAAGGTCTTCGCGCCGAGCTCGGCGGCGAGGTCCATGTTGCGCAGCACCTTGCGCAGCGCGTAGCGCCGGACACCGCGGTCGTTGCTGGTGAAGCCGCCGTCCTTGAACACCGGGTGGGTGAACAGGTTGGTGGTCACCATCGGCACCACCATGCCGGTCTCCTCGAGCGCCTTGCGGAAGCGGGCGATCGCGGCGTCGCGGGCCTGGGCGTCCGAGCCGAACGGGACCAGGTCGTCGTCGTGGAAGGTGATGCCGTACGCCCCCAGCTCGGAGAGCTTGTGCACCGCCTCCACCGGGTCGAGCGCGGCCCGGGTGGCGTCGCCGAACGGGTCGCGGGCCTGCCAGCCCACGGTCCAGAGGCCGAATGAGAACTTGTCTTCGCGCGTGGGCTGGACCGACACGGTTACCTCCACGTAACAGGGCTGATTTGTTTATTGGTTGAATTATTTGAGCACCGTGTGGCATTGTCAAGGGCGTGACGGGCCGGATGATGAGTGCCACGGGGTCCCCGGTCCGGCAATCGAGCGTGCGGGCCCATAATCTCGCGCTCGTGCTGCAAACCGTGGCGAACAGCGCAGATCCGATATCTCGGGCATCGGTGGCCGGCGCCACCGGGCTGACCCGCGCCACCGTCTCCGCGCTCGTCGACGACCTCATCACCGGCGCCCTGCTCACCGAGCGCGAGCCAGCCCCCCGCACCGGCGCCGGCCGGCCGGCCGTGGGCCTCGCGGTCGCCCCGGACGGCCCGGCCGGGCTGGGCCTGGAGATCAACGTCGACTACCGCGGCGCCTGCGTGGTGGATCTGGCGGGCACGGTCCGGCACCGCCTGGTGGAGACCGGCGATCAGCGCCTCGAAGACCCGCGGAGCACGCTCGCCGGGCTGGGCCGGCTCGCCGCCCGGGCCCGCGAGCTGGCTGAGGCGGACGGGCTGACCGTCGCCGGCGCGGTCCTCGCCGTGCCGGGCCTGGTGGCGGCGGGTGGCGTCGTGCGGATCGCGCCCAACCTCGGCTGGCAGGACGTCACCGTCGGGGATCTGCCCGACGGGCTGGCGATGACCGTCGACAACGAGGCCAACCTCGCCGCGCTCGGCGAGCTCGACCTGGGGGAGCTCCCCCGCGACTTCGTCTACGTCTCCGGCGAGATCGGCATCGGCGCCGGCATCGTGCTCGATGGCGCGCTCTATCGCGGCTCTCGCGGCTGGAGCGGCGAGATCGGGCACATCCCGATCAACCCCGACGGCCCGGCCTGCCGGTGCGGCGCCCGCGGCTGCCTCGAGCAGTACGCCGGCCAGGAAGCTGTGCTCCGCGCCGCCGGCGCCGACACCGTCGTGGCCCTGGCCGGTGCGGCGACCGCCGGGCAACCCGCCGCCCTGGCCGCCCTGTCCGCCGCGGGGGCCGCGCTCGGCATGGCCGTCGCCACGGTGGTGAACCTGCTCGACGTGCGGACGATCGTGCTCGGCGGCAGCTACGCGTCCCTGCTCCCCTGGCTGCGCGACAGCATCGCCGCCGAGGCCGGCCGGCGCGTGCTCACCGCGGCCTGGTCGCCGGTCCAGCTCCGGGCCGCGACGCTGGGCCCCGACGCGGCGATGCTGGGCGCGGCCGGCTCGGTGCTGCGCACCGTGCTCGACGACCCGGCGGCCTGGCTGGCCCGCCGGCGATGACATCCGGCCACCCGCGACATTGATCGCGCGAGGGCGCCGGGCCGGCGAGCGAACGGCGGTCAGGCCCGAGCGAACGGCGGTCAGGCCGAGCGAACGGCGGCGCCCGGGGCGTCCCGGTCGGCCACGGCGGCGAACTCTGTCAGGCCGCTCAGCAGCGCCTCCCGGCCCTCCGGCGTCATCCGGGCCAGCACGTCGGTCAGCAGCTCGCGGCGGGTGGTGCGCAGATTGTCGAGCAACTGGCGCGACGCCGGCGTCAGATGCAGCGCGATCTCGCGGCGGTCCGCCCGGCCGGGCACCCGTTCCACCATGCCGGAGGCCACCAGGCGGTCGCAGAGCCGGCTCGCCGAGGAGAGGATCATCCGCAGCTGCGCCGCCAGCCCGCGCAGGTTGATGCCCTCGTCCCGCTCGACGACAAGCAGGGCGTTCAGCTGAGGGCCGGAGAGCAGCGGGGTGGCGAGCTGGCGGGCGGCATCCCACGCGGCCAGCAGGGCGGGCGCGACGTCGTCGACCGCCGCGGCGCGCATCGGGTCCGGCCCATCCGGCCCATGGTGTTCGGCCATGGTGCAGCAGAGACTACCCGTACACCTGAGCCGTCCCGCAGCGGAAAACCAGCCAAATTCGTTGCTGAGCCGGCCCCGCGGCGGAAATCCGTGCAAGCTCGCTGTCTGAGCCGATGGAGAGGTGAAACCGTGTCCGCCCGTCTGACCACCGTCCGGCGCGCCCTGCTCGACGCCCCGGCCGATCGCCTGGTCGAGGCCCTGGCTGCGGCCCTCGCCAAGGAATACGCGGTGACCGGCCTCGAGCTGCTGCTCGTGGACTACCGCCTGGCGGCCCTGCTGCCGCTGCTGGACGGCCAGGCGGTCACCCGCCCCGGCGACCCGGCGTGGCGCTCGTTCGACCACCAGGCCGAGGTCACGGCCGGGCAGGTCTGCTATGTGCCGGTGACGGTGCGCGGGGAACGGACCGGGGTGCTGCGCTACACGCCGGTCCCCGCCGCGGAGACCACCCGGGCCGAGCTCGCCGAGATCGCCACCCTGCTCGGGCACGAGCTGCAGGCGGCGACCGCGGGTACGGACCGGTACGCGGTGGCCTCCCGCACCAGGCGGCTCACGCTGGCCGCCGAGATGCAGTGGGAGCTGCTGCCCGGCCGCAGCCGCAGCCACCCGGCGTTCAGCCTGGCCGGGCAGCTCGAGCCGTCGTACGCGGTCCGCGGCGACAGCTTCGACTGGGCCGAGCAGGAGGGGCGGCTTCACCTCAGCGTGCTCAACGGCCACGGTGACGGCATGAACGCCGCGCTGCTGACGTCGCTGGCCACGTACGCGTTGCGCAACGCCCGCCGCGCCGGGCTGGCGCTGGCCGACCAGGCCGCCCTCGCCGACCAGGCGGTCTTCGCCCAGCACCGCGGTGACGTGCATGTGGAGACGCTGCTGCTGGAGCTGGATCTGCGGACCGGCGTGATGCAGGCGGTCGACGCCGGCTCACCGCGCCTGCTGGTGCTGCGCGCGGGCGAGGTGCTCGACCAGCCGCTCGAGGCGCAGTTCCCGCTCGGCATGTTCGAGACCTCGCAGTACACCCCGCAGTCCTTCACCCTGCGGACCGGCGACCGGCTCTTCATCGTCAGCGACGGCGTGTCCGACGCGGCCGGGGCCAACAGCCGCTACGGCGAGTCGGCGCTGGAGCGCTTCGTCCGGCGGACCGGCACGCTGGCGCCGTTTCAGGCGATCCGCTCGCTGCTCGGTGACGTGCGCTCCTTCGTCGGCAACGACCTGGACGACGACGCGGTGGCCGTCTGCCTCGACTGGACCGGCCCAGCACACTGAAACGGCCGCCGTCTGCCTCGACTGGACCGGCCCAGCACACTGAAACGGCCGCCGTCTCCCTGGTGGGAGCCGGCGGCCGTGGCGTCGTCAGCGGATCAGCTCGCGGCGCCCGAGCGGGACGAGATCGCCTCCAGGAAGATGTCGGCGATCTTCGCGGGGTCGGGCGCGACGAAGACGCCTCCGTCGCGGGTGGCCTTGGCGATCGCCTCGAGCTCGGCGCGGTCGACCTCGTTACCGATACCGATGATCACCAGGCGGACCGGGCGCTTCGCGTCGGCGAGCTCCTTCAACTTGGCGACCAGGGTCTCCCGGCTGATGCCGTCCGGGTTCTTGTTGGCGCCGTCGGTGAAGAGCAGCACCGAGTTGACCCGGCCGGCCTCCCAGCTCTCCTGCACGTTGCGGTAGGCCGCGAGCGCCGTATCGTACAGACCGGTCTGGCCGCCGACCTTGGGCTCGATCTTCTGGATCGAGGCCTGCAGTGCGGCCCGGCGCGAGGAGAGCGGACTGATCGGCTCGATCTGTTTCCAGGGTTGCTTACCCACCAACTCGGTGGAGAAGATCCAGGTGCCGACCGCCCATTTGTCGTCGAAGAGGGCGAGCCCTTGCGCGGCGGCCCGGCGGGTCACCTCGGCGCGGGTGAGGCCGCCGGCCGTCGGCACCTTGGTGAGCATCGAGCCGGAGACGTCGAAGACGGCCAGCGCGCGGCCCGGGAGGGTGATCGCGGCCCAGCTGCCCAGCGCCCTGTTCAGGGCGCCGGCGTCGAGGCCCGAGGCCGCGGCACCCTGGGTGCCGCTGCTGACCGCGGGCTTCGGCGTGGCCTGCGGCGCGCCGATCGGGGCGGCGAAATTGGCGCCGACCGTGCCATCGGCGGCCCGCAGGCCGCTGGCTGCCAGTTCGTTCTTGAAGCTGGGCTGCTGCAGCGCCTCGCGCAGGCCGGTCGCGGCAGCGGACTTGGTCAGGTCGACCCCGGGCATGACCGCGAACGGGTAATCCAGCGCGGGCGGGGTCGGTTCGAGGTAGAGCGCGGCGAGCGTCACCTGCGGCCGCTCCGCGTTGTAGGCGATCACGTCTTCCTCTGACAGCGGCGCGGCGCTGATGCTGCTGGCCAGGTCGGCGGCGTCGAGCGAGCGCGGGAACTTCTGCAGCAGGTCGTCGCGCAGCGAGGAGCTGCCGGCGGCCAGCGCGCGCAGCGCGCCGACCTGGGTCGCCTTGGCCTCAGGGTCGGTGCCGGTGGCGCTGCCGAGCGCGAGCAGCCCGGCGAGCCCGGCCGCGTCGCGGGTCGGGTCGACGATGCCGGTCCGCAGCGAGTTGCCGGTCGTTATCTTGGTCACCAGGTCGGACCACCCGAGCTTCCGGTCGGGCCAGCCGACCTCCTCGGCGACGGGCTTGGGCATCGCGACGACGACCGGGCTCCGCGCGATCGAATTGCCGTCGGTGGGCACGAAGCCGGAGGCCTGCGTGCGCAGCCGGAGCAACCAGGTCGACGAGTCGGGAACCCACACGTCGGGGACGGAAGCCGACTGGCCGGCCGGGCCGAGCCCGGTGAGCGCTACGCCGTGCTTGAGCGCCAAGGCCGAGGCCGTGGTCGCGGGATTGACACCGGTCACGTTAACGGCGACACAGGTTCCATTGACGTTGGCACCGCCGTCGCTCCACTGCTGGGCAGCGCGCTCCACGGCGGGGGCGATCTCGGTGGCGGCGGCAACGGTCAGTTTGATCTGACCGGTGCACTTGTCCTCAGCGAGACTTTGGTAGCCGAGCCAGGAACCAGCGAGGACTACCACGATCGCCATCGCGGACGCGACGACGGTGGCTCCTCTGAGATTGAAATTTCTGCGATGGCGGCCTGACACGCGATCCATACTGCGCAGTAGGGGAGCCGATTGCCATATACGTTCGGCCGAAAGTTACTCGGATTGGATTTTTCACGTACTTAATTCACGTTAAGTGAGGGACCCAATCCGAGCAGTGCGCGGCCCCGCCGGATTTCGGCCTAAAGC
The DNA here is from genome assembly GCF_003947245.1 of Actinoplanes sp. ATCC 53533. Taxonomy (NCBI): domain Bacteria; kingdom Bacillati; phylum Actinomycetota; class Actinomycetes; order Micromonosporales; family Micromonosporaceae; genus Actinoplanes; species Actinoplanes sp. ATCC 53533. Next base: position 18,782 of record NZ_QHHV01000134.1, read on the forward strand.
GACGACACTCCTCCGGAGTCCGTTTACGGCTTATCGACCGGCCTGTGGGGGGATCCAGCGCAGTACACAGGTCGGGCTGCCCTCCCCCACCGGCTCGCCCTGCGCCTGCGGGATCCCCGTCTCGCGGTCGACGCGGAAGACGGTGACGTTCTGTGAACGCTCGTTGGCTACGTAGAGGTGATCGCCGAGCAGGGCCAGATGCCGGGGCCACTGCCCGCCGGACACCACCTCGGCGATGCGGGTGGCGCCCTCGGGCTCCCAGGCGAAGACGGAGACCGTGTCGGGACCGCGGTTGGCCACATACACGAAGCGGCCGTCGCGCCCGGTCGCCAGCTCCGACGGGAAGTTCGCGCTGCTCGCACTGCTCGGCTCGGCGCCGGCCACCCGCAGGCTGCCGTCCGAAGTGTCCGGCCGGTACCAGGTCAGGTTGCCGGCCAGCTCGCCGACCAGCAGCAATGCCCCGTCGATCGCGTAGCGCAGGTGCCGCGGGCCGGTGCCCGGCGCCGCGACCACCGCCGCGCCGACGAGAATCAGCCGGCCCGAGACCGCGTCGAGGCGGGCCCGCCACACCCGGTCCGAGCCCAGGTCGGCGATCAGCACGTCCGGGCCGTTCGGGTCCGGCGCGACCATGTGCGCGTGCGGGCCCTCCTGGCGGTCCGCGACCGGGCCCCGGCCATCGAGGTGGAGCAGATCGGAGCGCTCGCCCGGCACACCGTCGGCGTCGAGCGGGTGCACGGACACGCTGCCGCTGGTGTAGTTGGCCACCAGCAGGTGCCGGGCATCGGCGGAGACCGCGAGGTGGCAGGGGGCGGCACCGCCGGTGGACTGCACGGCGAGCGGGGTCAGCGCCGCATCATCGGCGACCGCGAACGCGCTCACCGTGCCCGCTTCCAGCTCGTTGACCGCGTACAGCACCGGCAGGCGCGGGTGCTGGGCCAGGAAGGACGGTGACGGGGTGCGGGCGACGACGCCGAGCCGGGTCAGGTCGCCGGTGGCCGGATCGCGCCGCAGCAGCGCGATGCCCTCCCCCTCGCCGCCGCTCTCACCGGTGTAGCAGCCGAGGAAGACGTACTCATCGTTCGCGCCCATGCCCCAGATCCAATCACGTGCGAGCGGCAGGAGCGCGGACCCCCGTCAGACCCGCGCGCCCGCCGCTTCGCCCGCTGCTCAGGCGTTGATCAGCTGGTAGGCGTCCTTGGTCGCCGGCTGCTGCTCGTCCGCCGGCGGCGCCGCCGGGGTGGGGGTGGTCCCGTACCCCGCGTAGGTGATCACGTACCGGCTGGCCTTGGCCTTGCCCGCGGCCGGGATCTTCACGATCGTCGAGGTCAGCCGGCCCTGGCTGTCGACTGTCGCCTCGAACGGCACCGCCTTGGCCTGCTCCCCCAGCGCCTTCAGCCGGGCGTCGTCGACGATGTCCGACTCGCCCTTCAGGGTGAGGTCCGTGGTGCCGGCGAAGCGCCCGGCGCCGGTCTGCTTGACGTCGACGATCGCCCGCAGCACCGCCCCCGCCTCGCCCGGGTCGGTCTCGTTGTCGTACGCCACCGGCACGTCCTCGGTCTTGACCTTGGCCGGGTCGAGCAGCATCCACTTCTTCGGCAGCTTCGGCAGCCCGGTCAGTCCCTCGGCGCCCTTGAAACTGATCTTGATCCAGGACTGCTTCTTCACCACGAGATAGTCCGAATGCAGCGTGAAGCCGGCCTCCGGTTCCCGGTACCGGAAACCGACCCGGTAGCTCTGCCGGCCGGCGTCGATCTCCCCGGCGGTCGGCGCCTCGCCGCCGGAGATCGTGAACCGGAAGCTGCCGGTCGACGCGTCCGGCAGCGCCTTCAGCAGTGCGTCCCGTGGTGCGAGCGGCTTGGCGGAGGCGGGTGCCCCCGCGTCCTTGACGGCGTCCGCGACGCCGCAACCACCGGCGGCGGCGACGCTCACCGCGAGCAGAACACCCAGACCGGCCCGCCGGGCCTCAGCGACGTTCATCAGTTCCTCGTTTCTCGAGCATGGCGGCCGGCCGCACCGGTCGCCGCTGTCGGGTTGACGCAGTGGAGCCTGGGGGACAGTGCTGCCATCCGGCTGCCGCTATGCTGCTGCCGGCTGCCGTTCCGCTGCCGTTTCGCATCCGGGCTGCTCAAGGGGGGTGTCGCGGTGACCGACGCGCCGTCGGATCCCGCGCTGAGGTTCGAGATCCTCGGTGGTGTGCGCGCGCTGCGCGGCGACGAGCCGATCGATCTCGGGCCCGCCAAGCAGCGAGCGGTGCTGGCCGTGCTGCTGCTGCACGCCGGCCAGCCGGTGCAGCCGCACCAGATCATCGATGCCGTCTGGGGCGACGAGCCGCCGGAGAACGGCGCTAACGTCGTCCAGAAGTACGTGGCCGGCCTGCGCCGGGCGCTGGAGCCGCAACGCTCCCCACGGACACCGGGTGAGCTGATCACCCTGACCACCGGCGGATACGAGCTGCGCGCCGAAGCGAACGCCCTCGACGCCGACCGCTTCCAGGAAGGTCTGGCACGGGCCTCCACCGAGCGCAAGGCGGGGCAGCTCGCCGAGGCGGCCGACACCCTGCGGCGGGCGCTGGATCTCTGGCAGGGCGAGGCCCTCGCCGGGCTGACCGGGCCGATCTTCGACTCGGCCCGCAACCGGCTCACCGACGCCCGGGCCACCGCGTGGGAAAAGTGGGCCGACATCGAGCTGGCCCGGGGCAACCACACCGGGCTGATGCCGGACCTGGCCCGGCTGATCGAGCAGTTCCCGCTCCGCGAGGGCCTGCGCGCGCAGCTGATGATCGCGCTGCACCAGGGCGGCCGGCAGGCCGAGGCGCTCGCGGCGTTCCGCGACGCCCGCGCCTACTTCCTGGAGGAGTTCGGGGTGGAGCCGGGCGAACGGATGCAGGAGACCCACCGGCGCATCCTGCGCGGCGAGCGGTTCTACGCCGAGCCGGTCGACCCGTGGGCCGACAGCGACGACCTCCCGGCGCCCCCGGCCGCCACCGCATCGCCGCCGTCATTCGTGCAGCAGTACGTCCCGCCCGACGTCACCGTGGTGGTGCCGGACCACCGGCCGACCTCCACCCCACCGAGCTACCCCACCGGCGCGGCGGCCTGGGGGCTCGGCCCGCCGGCGCCGCCCGCATACGCACGCTCCGGCCGCGGCTTCCCGATCGGCGAGGTCATCGTGGCCACCCTGCTGCCGATCGTCATCTGCGGGCTCGGCGGCTGGATCTTCTTCGCGTACGCGGGCGTCCGCCGCCAGGACAAGCGTCAGTATCTGGTCGCCCTGGGCTACGCGGCGCTGTTCGTCCTGGCGGTCTTCATCATCCTCATCGACCCCAGCGCGGCCGAAAACCCGGACCCGAGCTCGACCGAGTGGATCGGCGTCATGCTGCTGGCCGGGGTCACCGTCGGCTCCTCGGTGCACGGCGCGGTGCTGGCCTCGCACCCGGGCGACACTCCGCGCAGCCGCAACCTGCGCCTCCAGGCGCGCCAGTTCGCCGCCTTCGACCCGCAACGGGCCCACGGCATCGGCATCGGCCGGCCGGATCTGCTGCGCGCCTTCGACGACGGCGGCCTGGTCGACGTCAACCACGTGCCCGGCCACGAGCTGGCCCGGCTGCCCGGGATCAGCTCACGCGAGGCGCACGGAATCGTGATCGACCGGCTCAACCGCGGCCCGTACACCCGGCCCGAGGATCTGATCGTCCGCGGCGTGCTGCCGATGCGCACGGTGCACCGGCTCTCGTCCCGGCTGATCTGCCTGCCGACGCCGCCGACCACGACCCCGCCGAACGGCTGGCCGTCGACCTACCCGCCGCACTCAGCGCAGCACTACAGCTGACAGCCACCGGCGGCCCCGCCGGTGGCTCGCTGCGCTCAGCGGGCGCTGGCGGCCAACTGTTGACGGCGGGCTACGTACTCGACCAGTTCGATCAGCACGTTGCGGGCGGCCAGCGGCTCGCGGGCGTCGAACTCCACCACCGGCACGTCGGCGTCCAGGTCGAGCGCCCGGGCCACCGCCTGCGCGCCGAAGCGGCGATCGGAGTCGAAGCAGTTGACCGCGACCACGAACGGCGTGCCCCGCTGCTCGAAGTAGTCGATCGACGGGAAGCAGTCCGCCAGCCGCCGGGTGTCGGCGAGCACGACGGCGCCCAGCGCGCCCTGCGACAGCTCGTCCCAGAGGAACCAGAAGCGATCCTGACCCGGGGTGCCGAAGAGATAGAGCTGCAGATCCTCGGTGATCGTGATGCGACCGAAGTCCATCGTGACCGTGGTCGTCCGCTTTTCCTCGACACCCGAGGTGTCGTCCGCGCCCTCGACGCCGGTCAACACCTCCTCGGTTTGCAACGGCCGGATCTCGCTGACCGAGCCGACCATGGTGGTCTTGCCCGCACCGAACCCGCCGGCGATGAGGATCTTGAGCGCGACCGGGATACGCGAGCGCGTGCCGTCTCGGTCAGAGCGCACGGAGTCCATTGACAACCGCCTTGAGTACGTCGACGTCGTGCGGCTGAGAGGCCGCGGGGGGCTCGTAGAGCGAAATCAGTCCCGCCGAGCGTAGATCACCCAGCAAAACCCGGACGACCCCGATGGAGAGGTCCAGTTTGGAGGCTAGTTCCACGACGGACGTGGGCTCCCACGCCGCGCCGACAAGAGCATGATGCTCCGGTTGCAGCGACGGTAACGGCGGCGCCTCCGGCATGGTCGCCACCACGAACGCGACCAGATCGAACGCGCCGCCGGACGGCGCGACCCGGCCCTGGGTCATCGCGTACGGCCGGACCACCGGGCCAGCCTCGTGGTCCATCCAGTCGTGCGGGGCCCGCAACGGGTCAGCAGGCATCGAACCCCCGTCCTGGACCGTCGTGCGAGGCCCGCCGCCGATCAGCGGCCATCGGACCCGGCGGGCCGTTCGGGCGCGTCCATCGTCTGCCCGACCCGGGTGACGAGCATGGCCATCTCGTACGCGATCAGGCCCAGGTCGGCGTCGCTGGCCGCGAGCACCGCCAGGCATGCGCCCAGCCCCGCGGCCGTGACGAAGAGGAACGCGTCCTCCATCTCGACCACGGTCTGGCGCACCGGGCCGGCCCGGAAGTGCCGGCTCGCGCCCTTGGCCAGGCTCTGGAAGCCGGCCGCCATCGCCGACAGGTGTTCGGCGTCCTCCCGGCTCAGCGCCGCCGAGGCCCCCATCAGGAGCCCGTCCGCCGACAGCACCACAGCCTGCTGCGCGGAGGGCACCCGATCGATCAGATCGTCGAGGAGCCAGGTCAGGTTGGCGCTCTGGTTTGTCGTGTATGCCACTTATGCGTCCTTATCCGGCCGGTACTCGTGGTTCTCGGGCGCGTTGTCGGTGCTGTCATCGGTCCCGGCCGCCACCGGGTCCTGCACTGCCGGGAAGGTGACGGTAGCCGCCTCGGACCACGTCGGCTCCCCAACCGTCTCGTGTTTGTCAGTTTTCGGACCGTCGCCGGCCCTGTCGGCCGCCCGGTCGTCGGCCCAGTCACCCGTCCTGCCACCGGTCCTGTCACCGCTCCGGCTCCTGCCGGCCTTGCCTCCGGCTTTGTTACCGGCCGGGCTGCCGGCTTTGTTGCCGGCCGGGTCGCTGGCTTTGTTGCTGGCCGGGTCGCCGGATTTGGTACCGGCCGGGTCGCTGGCCTTGTTACCGGCCGGGTCGCCGGCTTTGTTACCCGCCGTCGCGGCGGCGCTCAGGCCGGCTGCCTCTCGCCGGCCCCGGGCGGTGCCCTGCTGCAGCGCGCTCATCAGGGAGCGGACCTGCTCCGGCGACCGCGACGTGACCGCGGCCTGCTCGACGACCGGGCCACGCAACTGCGGCGCGAGGTTGGCCTGGCGCACCCGGCGCGGCAGCAGCGGCTCGTCAGCAAGCCCATCATCAGCCGACGGCGTCGCGGCAGGCCTCGCGACCTGCCTCTCGGCGGATCTCTCGGGGTGCTTCTCGGCGGGCGTCGCCGTCGGCACCCCCTCCGGGCCTACGCGGGGCGATGGGATGCGCGGCGGCGTCGGCAGAGCATCCGGACCCGACAGCAATGCCGGCCCGTCGCCGTGCCGAAGCGGACCATCGGGACCGGACCCGCCGCCGGCACCCAGCCCGCGACCCGCCAGCCCACGGCCCGCCGTCCCACGGCCCGCCGACCCACCGCCGGACCGGGCGTCACCGCCGGACCGGGCGTCGCCGCCGGTGAAACCCACGCCGTCGAGGTCCGTGCCGGTCAGGCCGCTGCCGCTCGCCGTCCGGCCGTTGCCGACGGACGGAAAATCCGAGCCCAGCGAGGCCGGCGGCGTGAAGCCGGCCGGTGAGACCGGGCCCGACGCTGAGGTCAGGCCGGCCGGCGAGGTCAGGTTGGGTGGCAGCAGGGCGGGCGGTGCCGCCGGCTCGCTGTTCCCCCGGCGCGGCTTGGTGCGGCGACGCTGCACCAGCCCGTCCTCGGTGAGCCCGTCCACGACCGCGCTGGGCGCCGGACCGCCGGCGGCCTCGGTCGGCTCCGCGACCGGCATGCCCGGCTCCGCGGGCGGCAGACCCGGCTCACCCGGCTCCGCGAGCGGCTTGCCGGGCAGGCCCAGGCTGTGCCGGCTCAGTGGACGGGTGGGATCGGCCGTGCCCGGGCTCGCGCCGATGGCCGGGCCGGGCAGGATCGGGCCCAATGGCCCGGCCGGGCCCGGCGTCGCCGATCCGTTGATCGTGACCGGGCGCCCGGTCACCGCGATCGAGCGCAGCTCCTCGGTGCCCTGCCACTGCAGCGAGGCGAGCGAACTGCGGGCCGGATCCTCGGTGCCGGTGCCGACCAGCGGCCTGTCCCAGGACTTGTCCGGCGGGGTCACGCCGGCCGGCAGCGCGGCCTGGCCCGGGCCGTTGGCGACCAGGTCGCCCGGCACCAGCACGATCGCCGTCACGCCGCCGTAGCCGCTCGGCCGCAGCGAGACCCGGATGCCGTGCCGGCCGGCGAGCTGGGCCACCACGAAGAGGCCGAGCCGGGCACTGTCGGCGGGGTCGAAGTCCGGCGGTTCGAGCAGCTTGCGGTTGGCCTCGGCGAGCGCCTCGGGGGACATGCCCAGCCCGCGGTCCTCGATCTCCAGCGCGTACCCGTTGGGCAGGATCTGGCCGACCACCTGGACCCGAGTCTGCGGCGGCGAGAACGACGCCGCGTTTTCCAGCAGCTCGGCGAGCAGGTGGATGACGTCGCCCACGGCCCGGCCGAGCACCGCCGACGACTCGACCGAGACGATGTCGACCCGCTTGTAGTCCTCGACCTCGCTGATCGCGCCGCGGACCACGTCGATCACCGGCACCGGGTTGCGCCAGCCGCGGCCGGGGGCGGCGCCGGCCAGGATGACCAGGTCCTCGGCGTGCCGGCGCATCCGGGTGGCGAGGTGGTCGACGCGGTACAGGTCTTCGAGCTCGTCCGGCTCGGTCTCGCGCCGTTCCATCTTGTCCAGCAGGGCCAGCTGGCGGTGCAGCAGGGTCTGGCTGCGCCGGGCGATGTTGAGGAAGACCTCGTTGATGCCGCGGCGGACGTTCGCCTCTTCGACCGCCGACTGCACGGCCGTGCGCTGGACCTCGTTGAACGCGTGGCCGAGCTGGCCGATCTCGTCCCGGCCGTACTCCAGGGGTGGCGTCTCCACCTCGACGTCGACGGCCTCGCCGCGCTGCAGCCGCCGGACCACCGCCGGCAGGCGCTCGCCGGCCATCTCCAGGGCCTCGCCGCGCAGCCGGGTCAGCCGGCCGACCATCGAGCGGCCGACCCGGATCGACACGACGATCGAGATGACGAACGCGGCCAGGCCGATCAACCCTGCCAGGCCGAGGCGGACGAGCACGTCCACGGCGACCGGGGTGGTCTCCTCGGCGATCGAGTCGGTGGCGTTGATCACAAACGCCCGCAGTTGCTGCGCGGTCAGGTCGTAGACGGGCTGCCAGGCGGTCGCGGAGACCGGCGACGCGGCGCCGGAGCCGGCTGTCGTTGAGCAGCTCGTCCTGCAGCACCCGCAGCTGGCTGGCCGCGGCGCCGCTGCTCAGCTGCTGGAAGGCGGCCCGCTCCCGCTCGGGCAGGTCGTTGACGCCCTGGATGAGCAGGAACCGCGAGGTGCCGATCCCCTGCAGCAGCTCGCTGCGGCTCGCGGCGCTGAGCCGGCCGGCGGCGAACGCGCCCGCGAGCAGCGAGTCCACCCGGCTGAGCTGCTCCTGGCCGCGACCGATGGTGGTCAGCGCCCGGATCTGCTGGTCGATGCGATCGTCACCGAAGGAGGCCGTGGCCGTGAACATCCGGAAGGTGGTGTCGACGATGGTGTTGTACAGGTTCTGCGCGCCGACCGGGTCGACCTCGCGCCGGTCGATGTGTTGCCGGTTCGCGGCGAGGCCGTCGAGGTCGGCGAAGACCTGCCGGATCGGATCCCGCAGGATGCCGCCGGCCGTGTCCTGGGCTTCCTCGCTGCCGGCGCTGCGCCGGAACTCCGCGGCGGCGCGGTCGGTGGCCGCCCGCTGGTTGGTCAGCACGCCGGCGCTGCCCTGCGCGGCGGAGAGGAACTCGACTGACATCCGCCGCTCGCGCTGCACCTCGCGGATCAGCACCTCACCCGGGGTGCCGACGTTCTCCATCAGGGACTGCGCGGACAGCAACGCGAACGCCGGCCGGGCTGTGACGCCCGTGGCGAGGGCCCACAGCACGAGCAGCGCTGTCAGCGGCACCGCGACCAACGCGATGATCTTCGAACGGATCGACCAGTTGCGGGTTCTCATCAGACTCCGCCCGAGGGGCTTGCAGGACCGGCGTGACACAGAATGATACGGCCGGCGAGGGATCGACGGCCGTTGACGAGAGCTGCGCACGCCCCCGGCAGAATACGTAATCAAGGCCATCGGAGCTACCTCGCGGCGTGCCAGGTCTGAGGAGACTGTCCTGTTTGTCCAGGGAAAATGCACGTGGCCTCGGCTTGCCCGCCGGGTCAATCTCACAACAAAGCAGGCCCGAACCGGTCGAACCGGTGCCAGGGCCGCTTCGCCGCCGCCCGAAGACACGGTCGACGGTTTTTCAGCCCGGTATCTCGAATCGGATTGATGACCCTGGTTGAGTGGGCATACCTCCGGGTGAAGAAGGAGGACCTCCAATGTCCGCTTGGCTCACCATCGTCCTGATCATCGTCGTGCTGGCGATCGTCGCCGCGATCCTGTTCGCGGTGCGAGCCGGCCGGCGCAAGCAACTGCAGAAGACCTTCGGTCCCGAGTACGACCGGGTTGTCGCCGACGCCGACAGCCGCACCGAAGGCGAGCGCGAGCTGCGCGACCGCGAGAAGCGGCACGCCGAGCTCGAGCTCAAGCCGCTGTCCGCCGAATCCAAGGCCCGGTATTCGGTCGCCTGGGAAGAGGTGCAGATCCAGTTCGTGGACGCGCCCGAGACCGCCGTGACGACCGCCGACGAGCTGACCACCAAGCTCATCACGGAGCGCGGCTACCCGACCGGCGACTACGACGACCGGCTCGCCACCCTCTCCGTGGTGCACGCCCGCACACTGGAGCACTACCGCGACGCCCACGCGATCAGCGAGCGCAGCAAGGGCGGCGAGGCGACCACCGAGGACCTGCGGCAGGCGCTGGTCCACTACCGTGCGCTCTTCGCCGACCTCCTCGGCGAAAATCCGGTTCGCAGCGAGGGTGCGGCCGCTCCGGAGTCCGAGCCCGACGTTCCCGCACAGCAGATCAACAACCACGACAACGACGTCGCGGGCTCCCGTCCCGACGCCACGAGCCGCTGAGGAGCCCCCGACCATGCGTTTCTTCTCCAACGACGCCCGCGAGTCCACCGATGAGCAGGCGCACGACGAGCGACCGGAGCGGGTGCAGTCCGACCCGGTGGCCGTGCCGGGCCAGCGTCCGCCGTCGCCCTGGTCGAACACTCCCGCGACCGACGACCCGGCCGCCGCCGACACCGACCGCCGCGACGGCGTCGAGGACTCCGACGCCGACGCGGACCGCACGGAGACCGATGCGCCGCCGTTCCACGAGCCGAGCCAGCAGCCGACCGCCTTCGGCGCGCCGACCGTCGGCGGCGCGGCCGCTGTGTCCGCCACCGCCAACCCGGAGGACGACCGCCGGGACGCGACGGACCGCGACCCGGCCGCCGACAGCGGCGTCGGCGACGATGCGAGCGCCGCTCCCGGCGACCGCGTGGTGACCTCCTCGACCAGCACGTACGCCGGCAGCACCGCGAGCACGGCCCCGGACACCGTCCCGGCCACCTGGACGGAGCACGGCGGACGCAACGGGCACGACCACGGCGAGCCCGACGGCGCCGTCGATCTCCCCCTCGACGACAAGCGCACCACCGACTCCGACGCGACCCCGGCCGACACCGATCGCGACCCGGACACATCGACCACTCCGGACACCGACCAGGCCAAGAACGAGGAGGACACGGTCACCTTGAAGTCCGACACGCTCAAGGACGACGCCGTTGATCAACACCCCGACGACTCGACGGTGGAGGACAGCGACCGGCCCGGCCCGGAGGCCGTCGCCGCGACTGACGCCGATCCGAAGACCGACGCCGACTCGAAGACCGACGCCGGCCCGCTCAAGGACGACGGCGACTTCGACGACCCGAAGGCCGTCGACCCGGTCACCGACACCCCGCTCGACGCGGACCGTACGCCCGATGACAGCCCGTCGGATGACAGCCCCGCGCAGAGCACCCCGGCCGAGGCGGTGGCGGTTCCGGTCGCCGCGGCCGTGGCCGCACCCGCCGCCACGACCGACACGCTCTTCGACCGGGAGGACGCCCGGACGTTCCAGGAGCGCTGGCGGGACGTGCAGCTGCGCTTCGTCGACAGCCCCAAGGACGCCGCCACCGAAGCCGCCGGACTGGTCGACGAGGCCGTGGAGAAGCTCACCTCCGGGCTGCGCTCGCAGCGCGATGGTCTGACCAACGACACCGAGGACACCGAGCAGCTCCGCGTGCAGCTGCGCGGCTACCGGGACATCCTCAACCGCATCCTGAGCCTCTGAGCCGACCGCACACACCGGCCGCGTGCCCACCGCACGCGGCCGGTGCCATGCTGAGCGGATGCGCGCGTCCCGACTGCTGTCCCTGCTGCTGTTGCTGCAGACCCGCGGCCGGATGACGGCCCAGGAACTGGCCGACGAGCTCGAGGTGTCGGTGCGGACCGTCTATCGCGACGTCGAGTCGCTCGGATCGTCCGGCGTGCCGGTCTACGCCGACCGGGGACCGGCCGGCGGTTATCAGCTGCTCGACGGCTATCGCACCCGGTTGACCGGCCTGACCGGCGACGAGGCCGGCACCTTGTTCCTGGCCGGGATGCCGGGGCCGGCCGCGGAGCTCGGCCTCGGCTCGCTGCTGGCGACGGCGGAGCTCAAGCTGCGGGCCGCGCTGCCGGGCGAGCTGGCGGACCGGGCGGACGGGGTGCGCGAACGCTTCCACCTGGACGCGCCCGGCTGGTTCCGGGCGGACGAACCGACCCCGCACCTGGCCACGGTGGCGGACGCGGTGTGGCGGGCCCGGCTGCTCGAGGTGCGCTACCGGCGCTGGAAGGCGCCGCGCGAGGTGACCCGGACGCTGTCCCCGCTGGGCGTGGTGCTCAAGGCGGGACGCTGGTATCTGGTGGCCGGCTTCCGGGAGCGGATCACGGCGTACCGGGTGGTCAACGTCCTCGACGCCGCGGTGCTGGACGAGCCCGCGCACCGGCCCGCCGGCTTCGACCTGGCGGACTTCTGGCGAGAGTGGACCGAACGGTACGAGCGCGGCGTCTACACCGCGCAGGCGACCGTACGGATGACGACCGAAGCGCTCGACCGGATGGCGTACGTCTTCCCGCCGGAGATGGCGCGGGTGGCCCGCGCCGGCGCGGGGCCGCCCGGCGACGACGGCTGGCTGACCACGACGGTGCCCATCGAATCGATCCGGCACGGCCACATCGAGCTGCTGAAGCTGGGCGCTGACGCCGAGGTGCTCGACCCGCCGGAGCTGCGCGAGCGCTTCGCGGCGACCGCACGCGGCCTGGGCCGCACCTATCTTGCCGCCGGCCAGGACAACACTCCTGCCGCCCGCCAAGACAGCACCCCCGCCGCCTGCCAAGACAACACTCCCGCCGCCCGCCAAGACAGCACTCCCGCCGTCGGCCAAGACAGCACTCCCGCCGTCGGCCAGGACAGCACTCCTGCCGTCAGCCAGGACAGCACGAAGCCCGGGCCGGATGGGCCCGGGCTTCGGGTGGATCAGTCGTCAGACCAGTGAGGTCTGCGCGGTGACCGGGTCGCTCTGCGGCTCGGTCTCCGGGACGGTCGGCGGTGGTGGCACGTCCGGGTCCGGGTCATCCTTCGTCGGCGGGATCGTCGGCGGGGTCGACGACTCCGGCGGCGGCTCGCTCTCCTCCCCACCGGGATCCGGTGTGGGCGGCGAGGACGGGCTGGCCGGTGGCGTCGACGGCTTGTCCGACGGGGACGGCGACGGCGAGGCCGACTTCGTTCCCTTCGGGCGGGAATTCTTGGTGCGGTAGAGCGGCTCGGTGTTGGACTTCGGTTCGGTGCGGATCGCCTCGGCACCGGTCGGCGCGTCACCTGCGCCGGAACCGCCCCGCGGCGCCTCTACGTTTTGCACGGATGTCACGGCGGGCGGACGATCAGACGACAACCCCGCCTCACCGAACTGCGCGCCGAGCCACATTGCCGGTCCGAGGCCGATCGCGATGATGGCCCCGAAGAGCGCCATTGGTCCCCGTTCCACAGCGCCCCTCCCCCCTTGTTCACGACTATCATCGCCGCCTTGGGTGACCTTCAGCTACCCAAATTCGGCGAAGGGTAAGCGAACGAACACATGTCCCATGATGACCCCTGGTGACAAGTTGGTGACTCGTCCCGTCGGACATATGACCGTCCCCTCTTCACCACGCATCAAGCCGCCGAACGGTTCAGCTTGCGCGGCAACTATCGGGTTCGGGACAGGTATGCCACGGCGTCGTCGAGCGCCGCCCAGCCACCGGGCAGCTCGTCCGAGTCGAGCCCGGCCCGCACGCTCACCGTCCCGCCGTTGCGCAGGCTCAGATCCCAGCTCTTCCGCCGGGTCCGGGTGGCGCCCGCGACCTCGGCGAACGGCACGAACCGGCTGCCGGGCGCGGTCTCGTCGCGCTGCGGCACATCGGCGGCCGCGAACCGGGCCAGCCGCCGCTTCGCGGAGCCGTTCTGGGAGCGGGGCAGCCCGGGCACCAGGAACAGTCCGGTGTCGACGATCAACAGGTCGGTGCGGGCCCCGTCGACCACCAGGTTGACCACGCCGCCGACCACCTCCGGCCGGGTCTGCGCGGTCTCCGCACCCGGCCCGGCGGCGGCGTCGATGCCCAGCCCGGCCAGCCGCTCCCGCGCGGTGACGACCGTCGCCGGGTCGCTGGCCAGCGCGGCCAGGCCCCCGAGGTCGAGGTGCGCCCCGTCGGCGGCGATGAGCTCGGCGTTGCCCGTCCAGCTGTGCCGCCAACGCGCGGCCCCGCTGCGCAGCGCGGCCAGGGCGAGCAGCAGGGTGACCAGCTCGGCGACCCGGCCGGCGGTCTCGTCGGCGGGCAGCCCGGCGAAGACGGACTCGGCGGCCTTGTGCAGCCGGCCGTCGGCGGCCAGGTCGAGCACGTCGGCTGCGTTCGTGACCGGGACGCCGGCGGCCCGGGAGATCGTGGCGAGGGCGGCGTCGGCCTCCCGCTGCATCTCGACCGTCCGGGCCGCGCCGAAGAACGCATCCCAGTCCACGGTCGTCCGGCCCTGCGCGGGGAAGGCGACGCCCTGCAGCGCCCGCCCGAGGCCGGGCAGGTCAGGAACCAGCTCCCCGGCGGGCGCGCCGAAGTCGTCGTCCCTCGACGCCTCGCCAGCCGCGGAGGCCGGAGCGTCGGCGGCCGTCGGCCGCCCGGTCGCTGCCGACGCGTCAGCGAAGGGCATCGGGTCGCCCGGGGCGGATGGTGAGGCGGCGGCGGCCGTCGGCCGCCCGGTCGCTGCCGACGCGCCGGCGAAAGGCATCGGGTCGCCCTGGGCGGAAGACGGAGCGTCGGTGGCCGTCGCCGCCAGCGCGCCGGCGAGTGGCATCGGGTCCCCCGTGGCGGAAGCCGGGGTGTCGGTGGCCGTCGCTGCCAGCGCGCCGGCGAAGGGCATCGGGTCCCCCGGGGCGGAAGCCGGAGCGTCGGCGGACGTCGGCCGCCCAGTCGCTGCCGGCGCGTCGGCGGAGGCAGCGACGGCCGCGCCGACCAGCTCCGATTTCTCTGGGGCCGGCACCGCCGGGGTGGCGGCCGGTGCCGGGGTCAGGGCGGCGAGCCGGGCCGCCACCGGCGGATGGGTGTCCCAGGCCGTCGGGGTGCCCGGGTCGCGAGCGCGCAGCACAGCCACGTCGTCCGCGCGGGCCGCGAGCACCCGCAGGAATCCGCCGAAGAGGTCGTCCGGCACGTGGCCCGCCTGCCAGCCCGGCCCGAGATATTCGGCGTGGAAGATGCGTTGCAGGGCCTCCAGCGCGGGCAGGTCGCGCAGCACCGCCGCAGCCGCGGTGCGGCCGGCGTATTCGGCGGCGATCTGGTCGGCGATCAGCTCCTGGGCGCGGCTGAACGGCGCGTCGACGCGGCGGTAGAACTTCGCGTACGTCCGCAGCAGCGGCCCGGCCGGGTTGCGCGCGGGGATGCGGGGCACCGTGCGGCCGATCGCCACCCGGCCGCGATAGGCCAGGGGCGCCAGCCGGCCCAGCCGCGGGGAGAAGTGGCCGAGCTCGTGCGCCGTGACCGCGCGCAGGTGCGCCTCGTCCCAGGCCTGCAGCAGCGGCAGCCCGAGATAGAGGTCGCGGCGGCCGCCGAGCAGGCCGAGCAGGTGGGTGCGTTCGATGATCTTCGCGGCGGCGTCGGCCACGATCGTCACGCGGTCGGGGGCCCGGGTGCCGGCCGCCGCCGCCGCGCCGTCGAGCAGCGCCCAGAGCTGCGGGGCGTCCGCCCTGGCCACCGGGATGCCGACCGGCTCGGGGCGGCGGGTGTGCAGGGCGCGCCAGGTCGCGTAGGCCATCACGCCGACCGTCGCGATGCAGACCGGCAGGCCCAGCCGCAGCGCGGCGGCACCCGGCAGCATCGAGAGCAGCAGCAGGACCGGCACCACGACCAGCGCGAGCTGCAGGGCCGCGACGAGCAGGAACCCGGCCAGCGCGGTCGCCGATGCCAGCACCCTCTTCTGCACCCGGCTAGCCTAGGTCGAGCTTGCGACAACGCCACGGCCGCGGGCCCGCCACCCGGTCACGATTCGGTGCCGAAGAGCCTCCTGACGTGCGTGGACCAGCCGCTGTGCCGCCGGCGCCCCGCCAAGAAAATTAAGGAAGATTTCGGGACGTTCACTCCCGCGAAACACCGCAGCCCCGCAACGGCGGCCCGGTGCGGGCCGTCAAGATCCGCGAAAGCCTGGGTGCGTCTAGGGGGTCTCGCGGATCGCAGGTAGGCCAGTGGCGGTTTACCAAGATTGAGGTGCCCGCGAGGAATCCGGCAAGATCGAGAGGGCCACAAGATCCGCGCTGTGGCTCGCTGTTCCGGATTCCTTGGCATGGATCCTCTAGCCGACCCAGGGGACCTCGGGGGACGGGTGGAAGGCGATGCCCTGGTTGCGCCAGCGCGGGGCGAAGGCCGCCAGCCGGCGCCGGAAGGATGCCCAGTCGTGGGTCGCGCGGGGGGACCAGCCGATCTCCGCGACGGCCGGCAGGCGGGGGAACGTCATCGTCCGGACGTCGGTGAGGGTGCGCAGCGTCTCGGACCACAGCGGCGCCTCCACGCCGAGCACGTTCTCCTCGCCCACGCCCGGAAGGCGGTCGGCCGGATCCCAGCCGTACGCCTGCTCGACGTCGATCAGGCCCGCCCAGTCGAGGCCCAGCGGGCTCGCCGCCGTGTACTTCATGTCCAGATACGCACGGTCCGCCGGCGACATGATCACCTTGCTGCCGTTCGCGGCCGCGCGGGCGGTGCCGTCGTCGGTCGCCGCGACCGCCCAGAACTGCGGGATCGCTGTCTCCGGCAGTTCCATGCCGGCCATCTCGTGCCAGCCGACGACGCGCTTGCCGTACTTGGCGACCAGCGGCAGCACCCGCTGGATGAACGTGCGGTAGTCGTCGGCCGTGGTGGCCTGCGCCTCGTCGCCACCGATGTGCAGGTACGGCCCCGGGGTCAGCGCGGCGACCTCACGCACGACATCCTCGATGAACGCGTACGTCTCTTCCTTGCCGGCGGCCAGCGAGCTGTAGCCGACCTCGATGTCGGTGCGCACCGCGACCGCGACCCCGTCGGCGGTCAGTTCCGGGTATGCGACCTGCGCGGCGTTGACGTGTCCCGGCATGTCGATCTCGGGCACGATGGTGACGAACCGCTCGGCCGCGTACGCGACCAGGTCGGCGTAGCCGGCCCGGGTCAGGTAGCCGGGCCCGGCGCCGTCGACACCGGTGCCGGCGCCGCCGCTGACCTCGGTGAGCCGGGGCCAGCCGTCGATCTCGAGCCGCCAGCCCTGGTCGTCGGTGAGGTGCAGGTGCAGGTGGTTGATCTTGAACTGGACCAGGGAGTCGATGTAGGACTTGATCTCGTCGGCGGTGAAGAAGTGCCGGGCGATGTCGAGCATCACCCCCCGGTAGCCGAACCGCGGCCGGTCGACGATCCGCCCGCCGGGCAACACCCAGTCGCCGGACTGCGGGCCGGGCGCGTCGATCGCGGCGGGCAGCAACTGCCGCAGGGTCTGCACGGCAGCGAACAACCCGGCGGGCGCGGCGGCCCGCACGGTGACACCGGCCGCGCTGATCTCCAGCCGGTAACCCTCGTCGCCATCCGCGAAGCCGCCATCCGAAAGACCGTCGCCGTCCAGCAGCAGGGCTATCGTGCCGGTCTCTTCGTCGACCGGCAGCGCGTAGCCGGTGGCCGGGCGCAGCAGCGCGGCGAGGTGCTCACCGACCCGGCGGGCGGCCGCCGACCCGGGGGCCGTGCGGATGGCCGTACCCTCGTCGATCGTGAAATCGGCGGCCGGGTCGGGCCGCACGTCGGCCGGCACGGGGATCACGTCGCCGAGCTCTCTGCGCTGGAATGCCGGTTCGCTCACCGCTGCACCCTCCGGTTCTTCGACCGCCGATCGGTCGGCACGACTCTAAACCCTCTTTCCAGTTTCCGGGCAGGACGATGGCCCGCGTCACTCCGCGGCTATCGTGGCGCCCATGGCGATCACTACCCGGCGCGCCGCCCTGGCGGACGCGGCTGAGCTGCACGAACTAGCGGCTCGCACGTTCGTCCTGGCCACCCCGGCGGGCACCCGGCAGACCGACGTCGACGCGTTCGTCGCCGAGCATCTCTCGCGGGCGAAATTCACCGACTACCTCGCGGATCCGGCCCGGATCGTGCTGCTCGCCGAGGATCGGGGCACGGCGGTCGGCTACACCATGCTGATCAGCGACCCGATCGGCGACCCGGAACTGGCCAAGCTGGTCGCGTCGGCGCCCGGCGCGCCGGGCGCCGACGCTATCGAGCTCAGCAAGTTCTACGTCGCCGCGGAAAGCCACGGCGCCGGGGTCGCGGCCACGCTGATGGCGGCGACCCTCGCGGCGGCGGCCGCAACCGGGGCCGGGCTCTGCTGGCTGGGGGTGAACCAGCACAACGAGCGGGCGGCGCGGTTCTACGCGAAGAACGGCTTCGAGATCATCGGAACGAAGCGCTTCCTGGTCGGCGAGGTCTGGCACGACGATCACGTGCGCGCCCGCCCGCTCTGAGCTCACTCAGGGACGCTGAACCAGGCGTCCGCGCCCGGGGCCAGGGCACACTCGATGCGCCGGCGGTTGAGCTCGTTGATCGGGGGCAGGTCCGCCAGCGCGAACCAGCCCACCGCCAGCGATTCGTCGTCGTTGACCCGGGCCTCGCCGCCGACCGCCCGGCAGCGGAAGGTGATGTCGACGAACTCGGTCTGGTCGCCGTTCGGGTAGGTGTTCGGCGGCTGGGTCAGCACGCTGGTGATCCGTTCCGGGACGACGTGGACGGCCGTCTCCTCGTAGACCTCGCGGACGACCGTCTCCGCGGGCTGCTCTCCCGGGTCCATGGAGCCGGCGATCAGGGCCCACGTGCCGTTGTCGGCGCGCTGCCCCAGCAGCAGCCGGCCGGCGGCGTCGAAGACCACGGCGGTGACGCCCGGCAGCAGGAGCATCCGGTGTCCGACGACCTCCCGCAGGCTGTGCAGATACGGCGAAATGGGCATGCCGGACAAGATAGTGCCTCCTGGGCACTCAGCCCGGCATCCCGCGCGCGTCAGCTGGCCGGCGGCGCACCCCCCGCACCCGACTACGTCACCGGCTCATCGTCCATGGTTGCCACGACAGCACCCGACCGGTCTCCAGCAGCGTCTTGAGGTTCGCCAGCACTGCCGACCAGCCGCCCGCCGCCTTGGCCCGGTCCTGCTCGTCGGCGAGGTTCTCGTGGGTCACGGTGAGCCGGACGATCTCGTGGTACGGCTCGATCTCGAAGGTGACCTGCGAGGAGTCGTCGTCGCCGTCCCAGGTGGTGACCAGGCGCCGGGGCGGGGTGCTCTCCACCACCGTGCCCGCCACGTCGGCCACGCCCGAGCCGTCGGTGCGGACGTGCTCCCAGCGGGAGCCGGCCACCCAGTCCGAGACGTTGGAGTGCCCCCAGTAGCGCGCCGTGATGTCGGCGTCGGTGAGCGCCTCCCAGACCAGCTCGGGAGTGCTCTCGATGTAGGTGACGTAGACGAAGGTCGGCCGGTCGCTCATGGTCTCCTCAGCTCTGCGCTTGAGCGCGCTCAGTGTCCGCAGCCGGGGCTGCTCGAACTTGTCGATCCACCGCTGCTGGATCTCGTGCAGCGGCACCGGATTGAGGTAGTGCAGCTTCTCCCGGCCACGGCGAACCGTGGAGACGAGATTGGCCGCCTCGAGCAGGGCCAGATGTTGCGTCGCCGACTGCCGCGTCATCTCCAGGCGCGCGCAGAGCTCAGCGAGGGTCTGCCCGTTCTGCTCGTGCAGCTGGTCGAGCAGGTAGCGCCGGGTCGGATCGGCCAACGCCTTGAAAACCTCATCCACACGCTAAGTTATGCAGTCAATCACCTGCATGTCAAGGCCCGGCAAACGGCCGAACCCGTACGGGTGAGCTTCGTTGACCGCTCGCGGGTGGCGGTCGAGACTGCCTGGTACCCGGACACGGGTGTCGTCCGAGGAAGGGCCCGCCCCATGGAGGAGAACCCTCCGTACCTTTTCGTGCCCGCGTTCGACGGGGTCCGTGCCCCGGTCGCCGTCACCGCGGACGTGGACGGGGCGGTCATCGACATAACCGTGCACGGCGCCTGGCATCCACGGCTGGGCGCGACGGTCGCGTTGGAGATCGGCCGCTGCCTGGCCGAGAGTCCCACCACGATCGTCATCGACGTGACGGGGGTGACCGACCCGGAGGCCGACAGCGTGCCGGTGTGGCTCTCGGCCACCCAGGCAGCCGCCGCGGCCGATCCGCCCGCCCGGCTGGCCCTCTGCCTGCCCGCCGAGTCAGCGCTGGCCACCCGGCTGGACCGGATCGGCGCCCAGCGCTACCTGTCGCTCTTCGGCTCCCCGGCGGCGGCCCGGGCGGCCCTGACCGGCAGCCGCCCGCTGGCCGACGTGGCGCGGCTGCGCCTGCCGCCGTCTCCCGGCTCCCCCAGCGCCGCGCGCAACCTGCTCGGCGGCGCCTGCGAGGCCTGGAACCTCGGCGCCGTGCTGCATCCCGGCCGGGCCGTGCTGTCCGAACTAGTGGCCAACGCGGTCGAGCACGCGCGCACGGAGATGGAGGTGTCGATCTCCCGGCGCGGCTCCGCCCTGCACCTGGCCGTCCGGGACCGGAACCCCTCGCTGCCCCGGATCATCAGGCTTCGCCCGGTCGAGCCGGGACGGCCCCTCGACGAGCGCGGACACGGCCTGCGCGTGGTGCACGCGGACTCGGTCGCCTGGGGCGCGATCCCGAGCATCGGCGGCAAGGTGGTCTGGGCGACGGTGCGCGACCGCGCCGGCCGCCGGCGCCGCTGGTAACCGCCCCGCCGAGCCGAACGACCGGGGCCGGACGACCGGGCCGAACCGACCAAGCCGAACCGACCAAGCCGAACCGACCGGGCCGCCCGGCTCGAGAAGCGTCAAGGCGCGAAGCCGGCTCATCCGCTGAGCTGGGCGCGGGCCTCCATCAGGGCGAAGCCCAGCAGGTTGAGCCCGCGCCACTGCGCCGGGTCGGCCGCCCGCTCGTCGGTGGCAGCCAGCCCGATCCCCCAGATCCGGTCGGTCGGGCTGGCCTCGACCAGGATCCGCTCCCCCGTGCCCAGCAGGAAGTCGCGCAGCTCGGCCCGCTGGCCGAATTTCGCCAGGCTGGCCTCCCTGACGATGGCCCGGCGCTGGTCGACCCAGGTCTGCTCGTCGAAGCCGCGGACCCGGCGGCCCAGCATCTTGGCCTGGCGGGGGTGGCTGGCCGCGACGATCCGCACCGCGGCCTCCTCGTCGCCGAAGAGCAGCGCCTTGCGCCACATCATGTAGTGCTCCGCCGTGGCGAAGCGGACACCCTCCACTGTGAACGCCGACGGCCACCACTGGCTCAGGCAGCCCGTGCCGATGCTGCCGTCGCGCTGGGGGCGGTGCCCCCAGAAGAACACGTATTTCAGTCGCCGGCCCGACCGGGCCAGCATGACGACCTCGTCGACGTCGCTCGGCTGCTCGCTCACGCCGGACAGTATGCCGGTCGGCACCGACAATCTCCTGAGGGTATTTGGCCCGGCCAGCCCGTGTTTCGTAAGGGGGTCGACGGCCAGGCGGCGCCTGGGCCCGCCGCGGCCCGGCCCCGATCCGAAACACGGGCTGGTCGGACGCGTTCAGCGGATCCGGCGGCCGCGCAGGATCACCGCCAGGGGGTGGTCGAGCTGGTCCAGGTCGGTGCGCGGGTCCGCCGCGTAGACGACCGCGTCGGCCGGGGCGCCGGGTTCCAGGCCGGGCAGCCCGAGGTACGCACGGGCCGTCCAGGACGCGGCACCGAGCGCCTCGTGGGCGGGCACCCCGGCGCCTGCCAGGGCACGGACCTCGGCGGCGATCCGGCCGTGCGGCAACGAATCCGTGCCGGCCAGCAGGGTCACGCCCGCCTCGGCCGCCACCGCGACAAGCCCCGGATGCGCGGCCACCCCGGCCAGGAACCAGCTGCGCTTCTCGCTCTCCGGCCGGGCGGTCACCCTGGGTACGCCGTCCAGCAGCACCGACAGCGTCGGGGTGAGTGCGGTGCCCTGGGCGGCCATCCGGTCGAGCAACCCGGGGTCGAGCCAGGTGCCGTGTTCCAGCGAGTCGACGCCGGCCTCGACTGCGGCCGTACCCCCGGCTCGTTGCTGGGAATGCACCGCCACCCGGCCGCCGACGGCGTGGACCCGCTCGACGATCGCGCGCAGCACGTCGACCGGGATGTGCTCGTCGCCGGGCAGCCAATCGGCGATGAGCTTCGCCCAGCCGGTGCGGGCCGCCTGGCCGGCGGCGAGGTCGGGCAGCTCGGCGTGGGTGGCGCGCCGGCCCCAGCCGTCGAAGAACTGACCGTGCTGGGCGATCCACGGCCCGGCGTGCACGGCGCGCGGCACGTCCGGGTCGGTGCCGAACCAGTCCGGCGGGTCGCCGGCCAGCCCGGGCGCGCGGATCAGCGTCACTCCACTGTCGACGTGCTGATGCAGGTGGCCACGCAGCGCCTCGTGGTCGAGCGGGTCACCGATCTCGGCATAGCCGGGGTGGGTATGCGCGTCGACCAGGCCGGGCAGCAGCCAGCCGGTCGGCACCAGCTCGGCGGACGGCACCGGGTCGGTGGTCCAGCGGTCCCCGTCGGCGTAGAGGTCGACGGGTTCGCCGGTCGCGACGGCGGTGCCACGGACTCTGAGGACGGTCATCCCGGCAGCCTAGGCGGGGCCCGTTAATTCAGTGAATACTTATATAAGCTCACGCGCAGGTAGCGCGGAAAAATGTCGTAGGCGGTCGATAGGTTGTTCATGCGGATCGGCGCCACGGGGGCGCCGATCCGTCCAAACTCCTCAGTGGCCGGCCCGGCTACCGGTCCGCACCGCGCAGCAGGGTCTGGCCCGCCGCCCGGACCCGGTCGCGCAGTTCCGGTGGCGACTCCACCGCGAAATCGGCGCCCAGCGTGCCCAGCACCATCACCGGCCAGCCGAGGTCGTCCACATTCATCCGCAGCCGGCAGCTCGCCGCCGAGACCGGCTCCACCGTGCCCCACTGGCCCACATATTGCCGCACCTCCGGCGCCGCCGTGTCGATCACGACCGACACGTCGTAACGCGCCGGCACCGCGGCCAGCCGGGAGCGCATCCAGGCCACCGGATCGCCGCCGGGGATCTCCCGCGGGCGGAAGCGGGCGCCCGTCAGCTCCGGCACGCTCATCCGGTCGATGCGGAAGCTGCGCCAGTCGCCGCGGTCGAGGTCCCAGGCCACCAGATACCAGCGGCGGCCGAGCGAGACCAGCCGATGCGGTTCGACATATCGCGACGACCCGGCGCCCGCCCGCGCCGTGTAGTCGAAGCGCAGCCTCTCCTCGCCGCGGCAGGCCAGCGCGATCGTCGTCAGGGTCGCCGCGTCGAGGGTGGGGCCGCCGCCGAAGACGCCGGGCGCGGTCGCCGCCTGCAACGCGTCGATCCGCTTGCGCAGCCGGGGCGGGAGCAGCTGGATGACCTTCGCCAGGGCGCGCACCGAGGTCTCCTCGAAACCCGCCACCGCACCCGCCGCCGCCGTCCGCAGCCCGACCGCGATGGCGACCGCTTCCTCGTCGTCGAGCAGCAGCGGCGGCACCGCCGCGCCCGCCTGCAGTTGATAGCCGCCGGCGACGCCGCGGGCCGCGTCGACGGGATAGCCGAGCTCACGCAGCCGGTCGACGTCGCGGCGCAGCGTGCGCGGGCTGACCTCGAGCCGGCCGGCCAGCTCCGTGCCGGGCCAATAGCGGTGGGTCTGCAGCAGGGAGAGCAGCCGCAGCATCCGGGCACTCGTGTTCGCCATGCCCTCAGTCTCCCGTTCATTGCGGTCAGAAACTGGCCGCATAGCACCCTAGCGTTGGTCTCATGATTGAGACACACGAGCTGACCAGGCACTTCAAGGATGTGCAGGCGGTGCGCGGGATCAACCTCACGGTCGCGCCGGGCGAGCTGGTCGCGCTGCTCGGCCCGAACGGCGCCGGCAAGTCGACCACCCTGCGCATGCTCACCACGCTGATCCCGCCGACCTCCGGCACCGCGCGGGTCGCCGGCCACGACGTGGTCCGGGCGCAACGCGAGGTCCGGCACCGGATCGGCTACATCGGCCAGGGCAACGGCGCCGCGCACAGCCAGCGCGGCCGCGACGAGTTGATCAGCCAGGGGCGCGCGTACGGGATGAAGGTCGCCGACGCCCGGCGGCGGGCCGCCGAGCTGATCGACTCGCTGGACCTCGGCGAGGTCGCCGACCGCACCGTGTCGACGCTGTCCGGCGGTCAGCGCCGCCGGCTGGACATCGCGATGGGTCTCATCCACGCGCCCGAGCTGCTCTTCCTCGACGAGCCGTCGACCGGGCTGGACCCGCAGAACCGCGCCAACCTGCAGCGGCACATCGTCGAGCTGCGCGAACGGCACGGCACCACGATCGTGCTGACCACCCACTACCTCGACGAGGCCGACGCGATGGCCGAACGGGTGATCGTGATCGACCACGGCCGGATCATCGCCGACGACACCCCGGCGCGGCTCAAGAACGAGCACGTCGGCGACCGGATCATCCTTGGCTTCGAGCACGAGACCGACGCGGCGGCGGCCGCGTCGCGCGTCCCGCACAAATCCCACCGGTACGGCACCGAGCTCACGATCACCGTCCCCGGCGCACCCCGCCTCGTCACCGGGCTGCTCGACGACCTGCGCGCCACCGGCCTGTTCCCGGCCGACGTGGAGGTCAAGCGGGCCACCCTCGACGACGTCTTCCTCGAACTGACCGGACGCAGCCTGCGCGAAGGCGGCGCCGCCCAACCCACTCTCGTGGAGGTCTGAACGATGACCAACCTTGTCACCGACACCGGCGTGGTCTTCAGCCGCGAGCTGCGGCCGGTTCTGCGCAACCCGTTCACCGTCGTCTTCTCGATGGTCCAGCCGCTGATCTTCCTCGGGCTCTTCGCGCCGTTGCTGCCGGACGAGCTGAGCCTGCAGTGGTTCGTGCCCGGCATCGTGGTGATGTCCTGTCTGTTCGGCACCTCGATGACCGGTTCCAACCTGCTCTTCGAGATCCAGACCGGGTCACACGAGCGGATGCTGGTCACCCCGCTGCGCCGGCCCGCGCTGCTGATCGGCCGGGCGCTGAAGGAGATCGTGCCGGTCGTCGTGCAGGCCGCCGTGATCGTGGCGATCTGCCTGCCGTTCGGCTTCCAGCTGCACCTGGGCGGCGCGCTGCTCGGCCTGGTCATCCTGAGCGTCTTCTGCCTGGGGCTCGGCTCGCTGTCGTACACCCTGGCGCTGGCGGCGAAGAACCAGGAATGGCTGTTCTGGACCGTGCAGCAGACGCTGCTGTTCCCGCTGCTGCTGCTCGCGGGCATGCTGCTGCCGATCGAGGCCGGGCCGGGCTGGCTGCAGGCACTGGCGAAGTGGAACCCGCTCACCTACGTCGTCGACGCGGAACGGGCCCTGTTCAACGGGGACGTCTGGGCGTCGACGACCGTGACCGGCGCGATCGCCGCAGCGGTGGTGGGCGCGGGCGGTCTGCTGGTCGGCACCCGGGCCATGCAGCGCTCGACCTGAGACCCACCGTGCGGCGGAGGTGGGCGGTCTACCGCTAGCGTGATCTCCGCACGGCGGGCGAGCGATGGGGGAACGACGGATGTTCGGGTTGCGGCGGAGAGAGGCGGGCTCGCTGCCGCGTACGCTCGGCCGGCTCATCGAGGGCCTGGGCAAGCAGGTGCCCACCGGCGTGCAGCCACGCCGCGGCAATCCCGACTCCGTCGTCGACTGCGCTGTCTACCACGGCGGTTCCCGGCGGCCCGGGCAGCTGCACTACACCCACGCCGCCCGGCAGGCGCAGCGGCAGACGGGCGCGTTCGTCTGGCTCGGGCTGCACGAGCCGGACGAGGCCACGATGGCCGCGATCGCCCGGGTCTTCGGCCTGCACGAGCTCACCGCCGGGCAGGCCGCCGCGGCCGGGCACCGGCCCGCCGCCGAGGTGATCGGGGACGTCACCCGGCTGGTGCTGCGGACCGCGCGGTATGTCGAGCACGAGGAGCTCACCGACACCTCCGAGGTCGTCGACACCGGCGACGTCACCGTGCTGATCGGGGAACGGTTCGTCATCACCGTGCGGCACGGGGCGGCGGGATCGCTGCGGCCCGTCCGCGAGGAGCTCGAACAGCGGCCCGCCCTGCTGGCCGAGGGTCCATGGGCGGTCGCGTACGCGGTGAGCAGCCGGATGGTCGACGAGTATCTGGACGTCGCCGGGCACGTCGAACGGGACCTGGAGGCGCTGGAGGAGGTCGCGTTCTCCGCCAGCAAGCCGCCCGACATCGCGCACATCTACCAGCTCAAGCGGGAGATGGTGGAGTTCAAGCGAGCCGTCATGCCACTGCAGGAGCCGCTGCAGCGGTTGCTCGACCGTGACGTCGTGCCGGAAGGCCTGCATCCGTACCTGGTCGACGTGCGGGGACGGCTCGGCCGGGCGGTGGACCGGGTTGCCGGTTTCGACGACCTGCTGAACTCGATCCTGCAGGCCCGGCTGGCGCAGGTCTCGGTGGACCAGAACAATGACATGCGCAAGATTGCGTCCTGGGCCGCGATCGCCGCGGTGCAGACCGCCATCGCCGGCGTCTACGGGATGAACTTCGAGCACATGCCCGAGCTGGGCTGGAAGTACGGCTACGCCGGCGTGCTGCTGCTGATGACAGGCGCCGCGGTGATCCTGCATCGCCGACTGAAGAAGGCGGGTTGGCTGTGACGATTGCGGAACCGGACCTGCGGTGGGCCGGCCTCGGCCAGCAGGCCTGCCTCGTGCTGGCGCCCCTGTTCCTGGCGATCGAGCACGTCGGCAGCACCGCCGTGCCCGGACTGCCGGCCAAACCGGTGATCGACCTGATGGCCAGCGTCGACGACCTCGACGAGGTCAACGCCGGCGCGCTGGAGACGCTCGGCTACCGGACGGAGCCGACCGACATGCCGGAACGGCTCTTCTACCGGCGTGAGGACTACGACAGCACCGCCTACCACCTGCACGTCGTCACCGCGGAAAGCTGGCCGACGCGCAACGAGCGGCTGCTCCGCGACCACTTGCTCACCCATCCCGCCGACCGTGACCGCTATGCGGCGCTCAAGCGGGAGCTGATGGACAAGTTCGGGCCGGGCCTGGCATATACGCGCGGTAAGACCGAGCTGATCCAGGAGCTCACCGACGCGGCCCGGGCCGCGCGGGGCCTGCCGCCCGTGCCGGTCTGGGAGGCCTAGTCACCCCCGCCCCAGGCGTCCCAAGAGATCCACCGAACGGTCCTGCCTCCACTCCGGACGGTATGCGGAGTGTGCACCACTCTGCCGTGGCAGTCGGATACGCCCGGTAACTACCGTTTGGCTCCGATGCACTGCACTGGGGGCGGTAGTAGTGGAGAATTCGGTAGCCGAGGCCGCACCGCGGAGCCCGGATCCCGGGCCGGCGGGGCCTGCTCGTGGCGGCCTGGTCGCCGCCCTGCGCGGGCACCTGGACCTGTTCCTGAACGCCGGCTCGCTCATGGCCACCACGGCGATCACCTCGCTGTTCGGCTTCGCGTACTGGTGGGTGGCGGCCCGCGCCGCGCCCGCCGAGGCCGTCGGCCAGGCCTCCGCGGCGGTCTCGGCGATGACCCTGATCGGCACGATCGGCATGTTCGGCATGGGCACCATGCTGATCTCCGACCTGGGCTCGCTGCGCGGCCGCAAGTGGGAGCTGATCTCCACCTGCCTGCTGGTGGCCGGCAGCGCCGCGACGCTCGGCGGCCTGGGCTACGTCGCGCTCGCCCACCTGGCCGCCCCCGGGCTGCAGCACGCGCTGGGCGGCACGGCCGCCACCGCGCTGCTGGTCTTCGCCATCGCGCTGAACGCGATGACGCTGGTCCTGGACGAGGCCCTGGTCGGGCTGCTGCAGGGACCGCTCCAGCTGATGCGCAACGCCTGGTTCTCGGTGGTGAAGCTGGTCCTGCTCGGGCTGCTCGCCGTGCTGCCGATCACCCTGACCGGCGGCGAACTGCTGCTCACCTGGGTCGCCGGCATGGTGCTCTCGGTCGCGATCCTCGGTCGCGCCCTGCGGCGCAAGGGCATGGTCGATTCGGTACGGCCGCGACTGTCGCTGCTGCGCGGCCGTGGCCAGGCGACGTTCGACCACAATCTGCTGAACCTGGCCACCTACCTGCCGCGGGCGGCGCTGCCGCTGGTCGTCACGGCGGTGCTCTCGGCCGAGGCGAACGCGTCGTTCTACACCGCGTTCATGGTGCTGTCGTTCCTGGCGATGGTGCCGGGCAACGTGGCGCTGACGCTGTTCGCGGTGGCCAGCGGCGACAAGGCCGCGCTGCGCTCCAAGGTGCGGATGGGCCTGCTCATCTGCCTCGGCGTCGGCTTCCCCGCCTCGCTGGTCGTGGTCTTCGCCGCCAAGCCGATCATGGGCCTGTTCGGTGCGAGCTACGCCGAGTCCGCGGGCACCGCACTGATGATCCTGGCGCTGACCTACGTGCCGTTCGTCTTCCACCACTTCTTCCTGGCGATCTCCCGGGTGCAGGGCCGCGTCCGGGGCGCCGGCATCTTCTCGGTCTTCGCCGGCGTCGCGGAGCTCGTCGCCGCCTGGTACGGCGGCAGCCGTGGCAGCCTCACCGAACTCGTCACCTGGGTGGCGCTGGTCATGGCCGCGGAGACGGTGCTGGTCGCACCGACCGTGCTCCGGGTCGTCTTCGCCCGCCCGCCCCTGGAGGAGAACATCATGTCCACCACCAGCCTCACTCTGCGCGAGCGCGCCTGGCTGCCACTGGAGTACATCCGGACCGTCGGCCCGCTGACCGGGATCACCGCCGAGCGGCTGCGCGAGGCCCTGATCGGCCTGCACGCCGCCGACCCGGCGCACCGCGCCGTGTCGCGCCTCGACCGAGCCGGCGCCAAGTGGCTGCACCTGGACGCGCCCGCGTTCGCGGCCTACGTCCGGGAGGCGGTCACCGATCTCGGCGACGGGCCGGCCGACTTCGACGAGATGACCCGGCAGCTGCAGGCCGAGCCGCGCGGTCACCACCCGGTGCGGATCCTGGCCGGCGGCGGGTACGTGGCGATGAAGGTGGCCCACGCGTACGGCGACGCGGGCCCCGTGAACACACTGCTGCGCGAACTGGTCCGCGCGGCCGGCGACGAGCGCGCCGCGGTGATCGCCCCGTCCGTGCGGCACCGGTGGGCCCTGCCGAAGGCCTGGTGGAAGCAGTTCGGCACCAAGCCGGGCCGGTGGAAGGAGGGGCTGAGCTTCGCGCGGCCGCCGCACCCGCAGGAGTCCCCGACGCGGCCATGGGCGGCGGGTCTCACCGTGCGGACCGACCGGTCCGCGGAGGTGCTGGGCAGCATGCGCACCTGGCGCGACCAGTACGCGCCGGGCGTCACCACCTCGGCGATCACGTTCGCCGCCTTCGCCTCGGCGCTGCGGGAACTGGGCCTGAACCCGGACCTGTCCGGCGGCACGTTCCTGGCTGACGCCCGCCGGTACGTGGACAAGGGCGTCAGCATCGACAGCAACTTCTGCATGGGCCCGTTCCTGAGCCCGCCGAGCCTGACCGACCCGCAGGCGATCCACACGACGCTGAAGGCGGAACTGGCCACCGGCCGGATCCTGACCATGATGCTGCTGCGCGAGGGCAAGATCGCGGTGGCCGGCGCGCCGGGCCTGCCGGAGGAGTATCCGGCGGAGCTGCCGATCGAGCCGCGGCCCCGGCTGACCTTCAGCAACCAGGGCCGGCACGACGTGCTCGCCGACCTGCCCTGGGCGGTCGAGGCGGCCGGCCGGGTCAACCAGAGCGTGCCGACGCTCAACGGCCCCGAGGGCATCACGCTCACCACCTCCGAGATGGGCGGGGTGTTGCACCTGGAGGCGACGTTCCACGCCTCGACCTACGACCCGGCCGTGGTGGCCCGGGCGCTGCGGCTGGTCTGCACCGACCCGGCCGCGCTGATCATGGCGACCCGCTAGGGCTTCGTCGAGGTCACTACCGTCGCGACACCGGGAGTGTCAGCCGGTAGGTCCGGGCCTTCTCGACCGGGTGCCGGCCGCAGGTGTGGTAGCTCAGGGTCGCCTCCAGCCGCAGGAACAGCTCCTCGTCGTCGGTGGGACGCACGGTGAAGGCGGTGTAGTCGGGGCGGCCCGGCTTGAGCTTGTCGCTCCGCGAGAACGACGTGTGCGTGCCGGTGGTGCCGGGGTAGCCGATCCGGACGTCGTCGCCCTCGACAGTCATGGCGGCGTCGCAGATCTTCCGGCCGGTCGTCCAGGAGACGCTGACCCAGGACGTCTCACCCGTCGGCACGGCCTGAAGCCAGGTGGTGACCGGCCGCGGACCCGGGCCGGACGCTGTCGCGGGGGTCGTCGTCGCTACCGTGGCCAGGCCCGTCGCCAGACTCAGGGCCGCCAGCGTGACGATTCGTCGACTCCTCATGGGCACTCCCTCAGGCGCATGAAACGGCGATATGACCAATAATATTGCGATTTCGGTCACGTCGTCGCTGCTTGGGGAAATGAGAAACGCGCGGGCGGCCGGGTGGCCACCTCGCGCGTTTCCTCAGTGCTCAGTTACTTGATGATCACTTACTTCAGTGACGCGGGCCGTTGCCGCTACCCGGGCCATTGCCGTTGCCCTGACCGTTGCCCGGCCCGTTGCCGTTACCCGACCCATTGCCGTTGCCCTGACCGTTGCCCGGCCCGTTGCCGTTGCCGTTGCCCTGACCGTTGCCCGGCCCGTTGCCGTTACCCGGCCCATTGCCGTTGCCCTGACCGTTACCCGGGCCATTGCCGTTACCCGGACCGTTGCCGTGGCCCGGGCCGTTGCCGTGGCCCGGGCCGTTGCCGTGGCCGCCGCCGATCGGGCCGTTGCCCGGGTGGAACGCGACGACCGGCATGGCCAGGATGAACGACCTGCGGATGGTGCGGTCGCGCCGCCCGCAGCCGTCGTACGCGATCGTGGCGCGCAGCTGGGCCACGCCGGAGCGGGCGAAGTCGGCGTTCACGCGGAACGCGGTGAAGTCGCTGCCGCCCCGGCGCAGCGTGTTGCCGCGCGAGAAGGAGGTGAAGCGGTTCCCGCGCGGGTACTCGACATCCACGCGCCGGCCGTTCACCCACACCACGGCGTCGCAGATGCGACGGTCGGTCTGCCAGCGAACGCTGACCCAGGTGTCGGTGTGCGCTCGCACCCGCTGGACGAAGTTGGAGACGGGCTGCGGTCCCCGCGGCGCCGCTTCCGCAGCGGTGGGCGCGACCAGCGACGCCATGCCGACCGCGGCCGCGGTGGCAGCGACGAGGGCTCCGATACGCCGAGACTTGTTCATCCCATTCCTCCGAAACTAGTTCGTCATCAGGCCGAGGGCTGGCCTGATGAGCAAGAGGCTATGGGCGTTTTGCTGCCTACTACGGGATTTGGAGGCGTTTCGGGCGTCTTTATAGCTTTTTAACCATTATGTGGAGCCCGACTCGTCCTTTCGACTGATGATCAAATGCTTCGGGAACCGTCCCGACGATCACGAAGCCCAGTGCCTGCCACAGCCGCACGGCAGCGTCATTGACCTGCACAACGGCGTTGAACTGGATGCTGTGATAGCCGTTGTCCCGGGACCACGCCACGACGTACTCCCCCAGCGCCCGGCCCACGCCACGCCCCTGCCGGCCGGGGTCGACCATGAAGCTGCCGGTGGCCACGTGCGCGCCGCGGCCCGGCCGGTTGGGCCCCATCTTCGCCGAGCCCACGATCTCGCCGCCGTCCACCGCGACCACGGTCAGGCCGGGTGGCTCCTCCATCCACAGCGCCCGGGCCTCGTCGGCGGAGAGCCCGAGCGGGTACGCGTACGTCTCGCCGGCTTCCACGATCCGCGACCAGAAGGGATAGATCCGGGGCCAGTCCTGCGGCGTCGCCGCTCTGATCTCCATGGCGGAACCATAGGCAGACGCCGGCAGCCGAGCGCCACCGCATTTCGGGCGCGCCCTCAACCGGCGACCGGGCTGATCCGGTCGTTGCGCAGGTGCTCGTAGACCACCGAGGTGCGCACGTCCGCCACGTGGGCGTGCCCGGTCAGCCGGTCGATGACGAAGGCGTAGAGGCTCTCGTTGTCCGGCACCGCCACGTGGATCAGGAAGTCCTCGGAGCCGGTGGTGACGAAGACGCCCAGCGTGTCGGGCAGGGCCGCCGCCCAGTTCCGGAAGGCCTCGATGTTCTGCCGGGACGGCGGCCGGATCCGGACCGCGATGAGGGCCTGCACCGGCCGGCCGATCGCGGCGAGGTCGACGGTGAGGCTGGCACCCCGGATGACGCCACGCTCGCGCAGCGCCCGGGTCCGGTCGAGGGCGGTGGTCGGCGAGACGCCCACCGCGGCGGCGATGTCGCGGTTGGTACGCCGTGCGTCGACCTGCAGTTCCCGCAGTAACGCCGTATCAAGTTCGTCCAAGTGCACCATCCGCGCAGCGTAGCCGAATTAAGTACGGATTCGTTGCCGCGAGACCGTGTGAATGCCTACCGTCTGTGGTCATGGACGGTATTAGTCAGATCGGCTTCGAGCCCGCCGAGATCCGCACCGACGAGCCCACCCGGTCCGCCCGGCTCAAATGGGTGGTCGTCGTCGACGAGGCGCTGCCCGCCGGGCGGGCCACCAACGCCGCGATCTGTGTCGCGGCGGCCACCACCGCGACGGTCACCGGGCTGATCGGTCCCGACGCCAAGGACGCCGACGGCTCGCCGCACCCCGGCCTGCCCTGGGCGGGCTGCTCGGTGCTGGGCGCTCCCGCCGGTCGGCTCGCCGAGATCCGGACCCGGGCAGTCGGGTCGCTGGGTGTCTTCGTCGCCGACATGCCGGTCCAGGGCCAGGCCACCCGGGTCTACGACGAATACCTGCGGCAGGTCGGTGAGACTGCCGGCGCCGAGCTGGCGTACCACGCGATCAGCCTGGTCGGCCCGCGCAACCGGATCGACAAGCTGGTGCACCGCCTGGGTCTGCTCGTCTGATTCTCCGGTTCAAATCACCGGTAAAGCTCCGACAAGGGACGATAGAGGCACTTAACCACCGAGGGAGACGGCATGTCGCTCAGTGCGGCCCATTCGGCGGCGTTCCGTCGCGAGGTGCCCCGCGAGGGCCGGGTCTGGTCGATCCGGGACGCCGCGGGTCATCCCGCCCCGCAGGACGCGACAGGCAGCCGCGCCATGCCGTTCTGGTCCAAGCGCTCCCGGGCCGAGCGGGTCGTCGGAGCCGTGGCGGCGTACCGGGGGTTCGACGTGGTGGAGATCCCCGTGCGCGACTGGCTCGACAGCTGGCTGCCCGGGCTGCGCAGCGACGGCCTGCTGGTCGGCGTGAACTGGGCGGGCCCGCGCGCCACCGGCTTCGACGTGGCGCCCGACCAGGTCACCGGATGGTTCGCCGACCTGCCCTGAGTGGGCTGTGGTCTCCACAGGCGGCACCCCCTATGCTTGCCGGACTGCAAACAAGGGGGTACCGGTGCGGAGTCTCGAGATCCTCGTCGTCGATGACGACGATGCCGACGCCCTGATGATCTCGGAGGCCCTCGAGGACACCGAGACGCGGACGACGGTCAACCGGGTGGTGGACGGGCGCGAGGCGCTCGACTACCTGCTGCGCACCGCGCCGTACGAGAATGCCCAGCGCCCCGACCTGATCCTGCTCGACCTGAACATGCCGAGGATGGACGGCCGCGAGACGCTCGCGGCCATCAAGACCGACGACCGGCTGAAGACCATCCCGGTGGTCATCCTGACCACCTCGGGTGCGGCCCCGGACATCGAGTCGAGCTATCAGCACCGGGCGAACGCGTACGTGACCAAGCCGTTCGGGCTGGACGAGTTCGAGGCCACGGTCCGCACGATCGACCGCTTCTACCGCGAAGTGGCGATGCTCCCGCCGGGCGACTGACCTGCGGTTACCGGAGACCAACCCGGGGTACGAGCAGGAACATGCCGGACAACACCGCCCCTGAAGACCTCGGGGCTCCGCAGTCGTTCCTGGTCCTCGCCGACGGCACGCCGGTCTTCGACCGCGCGGGCGACAAGGTCGGCGTGGTCGCGCACGTCCTCTCCGACGACCAGGACGAGATCTTCCAGGGCCTGGTGGTCAAGACCGCGGACGGCCACCGGTACGCGAACGCGAACCAGATCGACGGCCTCTTCGAGCATGGCGTGATCGTGTCGGTGCCCGCCGCCGAGCTGCCCGAGCCCAGCCAGGAGACGACGGCCGACGGCGACGACTCCTTCACCGAGGGGCTGCGCCGCGCCTGGAACTGGCTCATCCAGCCGAAATGACCGCCCCAGCCGCGATCAGACCGAAGCGGCCCAGCGTGGCGTTGTCGTGGAAGCGCGTCAGCCCGCCGATCCGATCGCCGCGCACGGTGACCACCATCAGCCCGGCCGGCCGCGCGACCGCCTCGCCGGGCTCGGCCAGATAGCAGGCGTACGCCGGCTGCGTGTTCACCCGGGCCGGCACGAGCAGCATCCGCCGCGACCCGCGCCATGCGTCGCTCGCCCGCAGGAAGGCCCCGATCGCGGCCGGCCCCTGATACTCGTGCGGCGCCGGCGGCATGGCCAGCCAGGCATCGTCGACGAGCAGCCCGACGACCGCGTCGACGTCGCCGGCGGTGAAGGCCTCGGCGAAGCGCCGCGCCAGCCGCTCATCCCCCGGCGGTGCCTCCCCGTCGGCGCAGAGCCGGCCGAGCGTGGCCCGGGCCCGCTGCAGCGCGCCCTTCACCACGGTGGTTGACGTCGCGAGCATCCCGGCGACCTCGGCGGTCGAATAGCCGAGGACGTCCCGCAGCACCAGCACGGCGGCCTGCCGGGGCGGGAGCCGCTGCAGCCCGGCGATGAACGCCAGCGCCACCGCCTCCTTCATCCCGTACCGCGCCTCGGGCCCGGGCGCGCTGTCGGGAACCTGGTCCAGCAACGCGTCGGGCCAGGGCTGCAACCAGGTCACCGCGTCACGCCGGGTGGGCTCGGGCGGCTGGAACGGGGGCACGGGCGCGGCGGGAACCCGCCGGGCCGCATCGCGCCGGGCGTTGAGACAGCGGTTGGTCGCGATCCGGTACAGCCACGACCGCAGCGAGGACCGCCCCTCGAAGTCCGCCAGCCCCTTCCAGGCCGCCACCAGCGTCTCCTGCAGGACGTCCTCGGCGTCGCTCAGCGACCCGAGCATCCGGTAGCAGTGCAGCAACAGCTCACGGCGATGCGGCTCGACGAGCTCGGCGAACCCCGTACCGTCCACGACCGCAGCATCTCACCCGCCCGGACCGTTCCGATCGGGCGTTCGCCGGTGTCTCGACAAGAGAGCGAACAACGCGACCGGAAGGAACCCCGATGCCCGACGAACCGAGCGCCGCCCTGCGCGTGGCCCTGGCGTACCACGAAGCCTGGACGACCAAGGACCTGACGCTGGCCCTGACCTACGTCGCGGACGACATCGTCTGCGACGCCCCGGCCGGCCGCATCGAAGGCCGGGAGGCCTACCGCGCGTTCCTCGCGCCGTTCGCGCGGACGCTGATCAGCGCCACCCTGATCGCCGCCTACGGTGACGAGCGAAAAGCACTGATGATGTACGACACCAGCACGCCTCTCGTGGCCAGCGGCCCCGGCGCCGAGTGCCTGACCGTCGAGCTCGGAAGAATCACCTACAACCGGTTCATCT
The DNA here is from genome assembly GCF_003947245.1 of Actinoplanes sp. ATCC 53533. Lineage (NCBI taxonomy): Bacteria > Bacillati > Actinomycetota > Actinomycetes > Micromonosporales > Micromonosporaceae > Actinoplanes > Actinoplanes sp. ATCC 53533. Next base: position 53,660 of record NZ_QHHV01000134.1, read on the forward strand.
TCGACCGGCTCCCGTTCGCCGCCGCGAGGCAGGCCACGGGCTAGCAGATGATCGACGCTCTGCACGAGGAGGAGCTGGCCGTGCTGGTCGCCGGGGAGACCGGGATCACCTGGTTCCTCGGCAGCCTGCGCGGCAGCATCGGCGGCTCGCCGTTCGAGGCCCGGATGCGCTACACCCGGACCTGGGTGCGCGACGCCGGGCATGGCTGGCGCATCGTCGCCGCGCACGCCAGCGTGGTGTGAGACGGGCTGTTCGGGGGGTCAGCCGACTGTTTCCAGGCCCGAGTCGCCGCAGATCTTCACTAGTTCCGCGGCTGCCGCGCTGACCGCTGCCACCGCGTCCGGTTCGGCGTCCGTGTCGTAGGCGGCGACCGCTTTGCGGTAGGCCGCCGACAGGCCCTGCGCCGCGTCGGCCACGGGGGCGTCCGCCGTGCCCGTGGCGGCCGTGATGTCGGTGATCACGCCCGGATTCATCAGGGTCGCCTCCCGGACCGCCTGGACCGCCTTGCCGCAGGCGATCGTGCCGGGCGGCTCGTCGACCTGGGCTGCCGCCGCTCCTGGCGGCTCGCCGTCCGGGGCGGCCGAGGCTCCGGGTTGTTCGTTGCCGGGGGCGCTGGGCGCGGCGGCTGTCGGCGAGGTGGCCGCATCGGGTGACGGGTCGGAGCAGCCGGCGACCGTGCTTCCCGCGATCAGGACGGACAGCATCAAAGCGGACAGTGATCGCGACATTGGCACAGCGTAAGACCGCCGTGGGCGTACCGCCGGGAAACGGCACGCGGGCCGGTCGGAAACCGACCGGCCCGCGTCACGCGGTGTTTGTTCAGGACGCGCTCAGATCGCGCTGCCCTTCTTGTATTCCGCCCAGCTCATGTCCCAGTCGGTCCAGCCGTTGTATCTCTTCAGCTTCTCCTCGGTGCCGCTGACCGTGACCGGGTCGCCGAGCATCGTGCGGGAGAACAGCCACTTGCCCATCGCCATGGAGACGTTGATGCAGCCGTGCGAGACGTTGGAGCGGCCCTGCACGCCCTCGGACCACGGCGCGGAGTGGATGAACTGGCCGCTCCAGGTGACCCGCTGCGCGTAGTCGATCTTGGTGCGGTAGCCCTCGCCCTCGGGCAACTCGTCGGTCGTGTCGAAGACGGTGTGTTCCTTCTTCTCGATGATGACCATCGTGCCGCTTGACGAGGGGGTGCTCTTCTTGCCGAGGCTGACCGGGATGGTCTTGATGACCTTGCCGTCCCGCTTGACGGTCATCTTCTTGGTCTTGTTGGAGACCGTCATCACGAACGAGCGGCCGACCTTGAGATCCACCGTCAGGTCGGAGCGGCCGTACCAGCCGTCGCCCATCGGCACGCCGGCGAGCTGCACCTTGTAGAAGATCTTGGTGTTGGCCTTCCAGTACGTCTTCGGGCGGTAGTGCACCTCGGTGGGGCTGATCCAGTGCCAGATGCCCTCCTGCACCGGCGACGCCGTCACCGGCATGCGGCGCTGGACCTCGGCGCGGTATTTCTCCGGCACCGAGCGGCCGAACCTGACGATCATCGGCATGGCGACGCCGACGGTCTGGCCGTCGCCGAGGAAGCTCGTGACGCGGACCAGCTTCGACGGCTTCTTCATCACCGTGAACGAGCTGGTCGTGCTGCCACCCTTGTCGCCCGAGGGGGTGCCGTTGACCGTCACCGTGTAGGTCTTGCCCCAGCCGAGCGTCTTTGCGGGGGTAAAGACCTTTTTGTCCTTGTCGAGGGTGCCCTTGACCTCGGCGCCGTCGGCGTCCTTGACCTCCACGGAGGTGTTCGCGGCATCCTCGGAGTCGTATTTGATCTCGGTGGCCGCGACGACGTCCGTGGCGTCGGCCGCGGGGAAGGTCACCGCCACCGTGCTCAGCGTGGGCTGCGGCGATGGAGACTCGGAGGCCGTGGAGCCGTCGCTCTGCGCGCCGCCCTGCCACGATGGCGTCTCGGCCTTGTCACCGCTGCAACCGGCGGTGACCAGCACGCTCGCAACCACCAGTGCCGCCACGCCGACCCGCCACGGCCGGCGCCCGGCCCCGCCGGCCAGCCGCGGCGCCCGGACGCCGGTCGACCCATCTCCACGAAATCCCATGATCCCTCTCACCGCACTGTCGTCCGGCGCCCATCTTCCTCCATGAATGCCGGGCCACCAATCCCGGTTTCGTGCCGCGGCCTCAGGAGGACGGCGCCGCGCCAGGTTTCAAGCGACGGAACCCACTTTACGCTTCAAGCTTCAGACGCCCTCCTGGGCCGCCAGATCGGCGGGCACCGGCAGCGCGCTGCCCTTCACGAATTCCTTCCAACTCATGTCAAAAGCCGTCCAGCCGTTGCCGACATCGAGCTTGTCCTCAGTACCCCGAACGGTGATGGGATCACCGATCAGCGTCTTGTCGAACAGCCAGCGAGCGTTCGACGGGGACACGTTGACACAGCCGTGTGACACATTTCGTTTGCCCTGCGCGCCGACCGACCACGGCGCGGAGTGAACGTACTGGCCGCTCCAGGTGATGCGCTGGGCATAGTCGATCTTGGTCCGGTAACCCTCGGTCGGGCCCAGCTCGGCCGTGGTGTCGAAGATGGTGGAGGCCTTCTTCTCCATGATGACCATCGTGCCGCTCGACGACGGGGTGCTCTTCTTGCCAAGGCTGACCGGCAGCGTACGGATGGTCTTGCCCTCCTGCACCACGGTCATCTTCTTGGTCTTGTTGTCGACCTTCATGACGAAGCTGCGGCCGATCTTGGCGGTCGCGGCACGGTCCTCGTCGCCGTACCGGCCGCCGCCGGTCGGCAGACCGCCGACAGCGATCCGCACGGTGAGCTCGGTGCCGGTCTTCCAGTAGTTCGGCGCGCGATAGTAGGCCTGGGTGCCGCTGGAGGTCCAGGACCAGGTGCCGGGCTGCTCGGGCGAGGACTTGACGAACATCCGCTTCTGCACGGCGGCCCGGTCCTTCTTCTTGATGCCCGGGCTGAACTCGACCACGACCGGCATGGCGACGCCGTACGTCTTGTCGTCGAAGAGGTAGAGGCCGGTGCCCGTCTTCCGGGCCGGCTTACCCATGGTGGTGAAGGAGGTGCTGGCGGTCTTGGTGACACCGGCGGCGTCAACGGCGGTGACCGTGGCGTCGTACCGCTTGCTGGTCTTGAGGGTCTTGCTCGGCACCCAGGCCGAGCCGTCCTCCCGCAGCGCCCCGGCGACATCCTTACCGGAGGCATCCTTGAGCGCGACGGTGGTCACCTTGCCGCCGGAGACCTTGAAACCGATCTCGGCGCTGACGGGCACATCCTTCTTACCCGTGGCAGGCGTCACACTGAGCGAGACGGCGGACACGCCACCGGTCTGACCGGACTCGGCGACCCCCGACTCGGGCACGGCCGACGAACCAGAGGACGGCGAAGCACCGACCCAGGCGGCCGGACTGGGCTTGTCCTCATCACCACTACAAGCAGCCAGTGCCAGCGGCGCGACCACCACCAACGCCACAACCGCCACGAGCGAGCGCCGCATGCCGACCATCCTTGATCCTCGATCCCACGTTCCGCGGGCACATCCTGCCTCATGTGCGCAACGCAGGGAGTCCCCCCGACGGTGGGTCCAGCCAAGACGATCATGTGAGGGGTACCGATTTCAGGCTCCCGGGAAGCCCGTGTTAATGTTTCTGCGTTGTCAGAGAGCGCCGCTAGCTCAACTGGCAGAGCAGCGGACTCTTAATCCGCGGGTTGTAGGTTCAAGTCCTACGCGGCGCACTTGTGATCATGGCCCTGATCAGGCGTTTTACGCCTGGTTAGGGCCATTTTTCTGTCCCCTGTGGACGAACACGTGATCCATGCGTGATCTGGAGACGCTGACACCCGCCGACGGGGGGCGACATTCGCCGCCATGGCGACCCCCAGGTGATCCAGGTCACCAGGGGAATTGGTCGCCCATAGCCCCGGATTCGTGGCTCTGCGCGGCCCCTTACCCCCGGACACTCAGGGGCGCCCGATCACGCAGCCTAGGCACTCTCGGGCTCTCGGTCAGCAACGCCAGTGAGAGGCGGGGCGTCCGTTCGGGGACTTCACACAGGGAAGGCAATTCGCGCATCGAGTATCGCGAACCCCTGGGCTCCCTAGCGACGCCGCATCGGTGCCGAGAAGCTGTCGACGGCAGATTTTTGCGACGCACTACCTTCGGCAGTTCAGGACGCTGACCGGACGATGGACCCACCACAGTTCGTGACGACGCGTCGTCGGTCAACGTGTCCGGACGGCGGCGTGGCCGGGTGGTTCGACATGCATGCATACGAAGGTTCACCGGTGTGATGACGCGGCCGTAGTCCACGCAGCCAGCGCCTGGCGGACCAGGTCAGCGTTGTCGACGACCGGCTCGCCGGCCGAGCCGACGACGGTATCCTCCAGCCCGATGCGTGTGGGTAGCCCCAATCGGCCTGCGTGAACAACCAGCGGCCAGCACGTCGCCTCCTCGCCGTGCAACAGCCGCGGCGCGGTGACCCCGACATCGTCGAGGCTGGTGAGGATCGCGTCGGCCGCGGCAACGGCTGTCACGGCCGTACCGTCGATGATCTCTACCAGGATGCGGGTCCAGGAGACCTGGCTGGCGGATAGCGTCTGCGCGTCGGCAGTCGACCACACCCCTGCCTCCACCCCGATTCCAGCCCGCTGCAGCGCCTCGACCAGGTCGGCGAAGCCGCCCTCACTGACGTTGACCGAGGCGAAGTCAGGCCGTGCCGCCGGCTGCAGGTCAGCCCAGCGGGTCACCGTCGCGAGCCGCCGCCCAATATCTCCGTCGCAGATCCACAATCCGGTTGTCACCCCTACCGGCACGCTCGGACAAGCCCAGCGCACTGCGGTGACGGCTGCCGCCAGATCGTCGGGATGCAGCGACTGCGCGCCGCCGCGCTCGCGCGGATGCAAGTGCAATGCCTCGGCGCCGGCAGCCACTGCGGCGGCCGCCTCCACAGCCAGTTCGCCGGGAGTAACCGGTACAGCCGGATGTTCGTCCCGGAACCGGCCGCCGTTGAGACACACCTTGATCCGTTCGATCCTCGACTGCACGAAGCTACCTTCCGCCGGTGGCCGCTACCCTAGCGAAAAGCGCCGACAGGCCCGCCGAGATGACAATCCGAGATCGCCTCGACCGGCTACGGAACATCCACTCATCGACAGATGAATGTGCTGCCGGACGCGTCCGGGGCTTCGTGTGCCGTCTGTCAGGCAAGCACCTGGTCGACCCCGGTTGTGGCCGAGGTCCGCTGGACCGCCTGATGGGTAGGCAGCCGTGAACAGCTCGAACCCCGTCCCGACGGTCAACAAGTGCGCCCACCTGACCTGTTCCGGCGGACGGCCACCGAACAGCGACGGCAGCCTCCTCGCGACGTTGGTCTTCGCCTGGCTCCTGATTCGCATCCCAGCTCCTCATCGCGCCCGCACACCCGGTCGTGGGCGCCCGGATGCCGCTGTCCGGCGACAAACGGATGGCATCGGCTCGCATCGATGTACGACAGCGCCGAGCGTGGACCTGTGGCTCGTCGCCATGGCGCCGCCACGGCGAACTGGCCGGTAGCAGGTAGGCGCCGTGACCGGTTGGGTTGCTACCCGATGTCACGCCCATTCCGTGGGGGGCCATCAGGTCGCGCAGGTAGGTGAACATCGCGGGCAGCCGGGCGGCGAGGGCACTGGCCTGGGACCAGACCCGTCGCGGTGTGCTGACACCCCTGCCGCGGCGGGCGGACGGAAGGGCAGCCAGGGCGGAGTGCAGGACCGTGTCCATGCTGCCGAGCAGGTCCAAGCCGCCAGGCCGGCCCCGCTGTCGTGGTCACCGGCCGACCCGCCTCACCTTCTACCTACCCGACCCCGCCAACCTCGGCGACACCGCCACGGTCGCCCCCAGCGTCCCTGCCCACTCCTCGTTCGAGACCGCCGGCCGCTCGCATCATCAAGATCGACGTCGAGGGCGCCGAAGCCGCGGCCATCAACGTCCTGGCCCCGCACCTGCAACGGCTCCACCTCGCCGCCGAGCTGACTGCGCTGGCTGAACACCACCCCGATCTGCTGGGCGTTGCGCTCCCTGTCCCGCTAGGGCGTCACCCCGGCCACCGCGCGAGTGACCGTGTGTTGGCGTGAGAACAACGTGCGCAAGCCGTCAAATGGTCCATCGTGCCGCTTGGGCCGGCGGAAGTCCTTGACCAGCCACTCCACCCGGATGATCGACACAAACCGTCGTACGGTTCGTTTAGGGTTCGGTGCGGCCGTTGAGGATCCAGGGCAGGTTGAACTTGTGGAACACGATGAACGGCTCCTTCGAGCCCGTACCGGCCGGGTTGGACGGGTCGGACTTGCTGCCTTCGATGAGGGCAGCCACGTTGAAGTCCGATGTCTTGGTCATGCTGGAGTAGCCGCCCTCCTTCAGGTCGGTGCTGCTGCCCCACCCGGTCGGGCGCGGGATGAGCCGAGACATCTTGTCCCAGGTGCCACCGTTGTCGTAACTGATACTGATCTTCATGTCTCGGCGGTCGGTGGTGCTGCTCGGGTGCAGGAACATCAGACGGTGCTTGCCGTCGAAGTTGTATCGCAGCGTCGAGCCCTGGCAGCCGTCACTGTTCGTGGGCTCAGTGAGTGTGTCGTTGGCGCCGTTGTGCCATTGATAGTTCGTGTATCCACCGTTGAGCGTGCCGCTGAGGAACGTACGGTAGTCCAAGCCGGACGCCCCCGGACGGTCATTGCGATATAGGCTTCCGTCTGTTCGCTCGGTGACCGTGCCCTCGACGCCCTCGCGGCTGGGCAGGGTTGATTGCTGCCAGGTCGCTCCGCCGTCCTTGCTGTAGATGTTGCGACCCCAGGCGGGGATGACCAGGGCGCCCTTGTCCGGGCCGTGCTGGGTGAGACGGACACCGTTGCCGGGGCCGATCGCGTCCCACTTGAAGTTCAACGGCTTGAGTGTGGAGTTGAGGTTCTTGAAGGTCCACGCCCCGCTGGGTGCGCCGTTCGCGCCGACCGGCTTCGACAGCGCGTAGACCTCACGGTTTTCCCAGGTCGTCTGCGACACACTGGTGATGGTCCCATCCGTCCGCTGCGCGAACAGCCAGATGGTGCCGCCGGTGGCGGGATCGCTGTTGGGGTTGTAGACCGGTGTCGGGTTACCCCACGTGTCGGTGCCTCCGGTTGCCACGGGTTGCAGCGCCGACCAGTTCGCCCCGTTGTCCGTCGAGACCTTCATCACCAGGTCGATGTCGCCCCAGTCGCTCTCGCTGTTGCGCCGACCCTCCGCGAATGCGACAAGGGTTCCCGGGGTGGTGGTCACGATGGCCGGGATACGGAAGCCGTCATAGGACGAGCCGTTCAGCATGTCGTTGGCACCGAACAAGGTGAAGCCCTCGGGGCTTGGCGTGGCTGCGTAAGCGCGTCCCACGAACACTGGGGCCGCGGTCATCATCACGGCTGCCCCGATGGCAATCCAGCGTCTCATCATCATCCCCCGCCAAAGAGGTCCGTCTCGCGTGGCTCGCATGCGAGACGGACCTGAACTGCGCTTCATCGTTGCCGGTCCATACATTAACAAGATCGCGCAACGGCCATGCCGCGTTGCCGGGCTTGTTCGGAGAGTCCGAATGCCTGTGTCGAGGGCAACGTCAACCGCAAGAACGATGTCGAGTAGCCGGGGGCATCGCAGCCCCCGGCTCTCACAGAACCGTACGTAACGATCTCTCGTTATACGGCTCTTGTCGCCCTGGTCACCAGACTGCGGGGACGGTGTTGACCCAAGCCCAGTGGGCGAAGAACCGGGGCCTCATGGTGACGGCTCGGGTCCAGGCGTCCTGTGCTCGCTTTCGTCCTCGCAGCCGCTTGTGCTTCTTGCGGAGCCAGCGCATCAGGTAGGCGTTGATGCGTGTCAGGAGGGGATACAGCGCTGAGCGGTAGAACGCGCCGTAGTACTGCATCCAGCCTCGCACCCGGGGATTGACCCAGGCGGCGAGGTCCGCTTCGGAGAGTTCCGTGTGCCGGTGCAGTCGCCATGACCGCGCCTGGCGACTGACCTTCTTCAAGGCGTCGCTGCTGATCGCCGGGTTGAACCCGGTGAATCGCTTGCCTGTCCTGGGTCGTACCTCCCGGCCCCGGAACGTGTACCCCAGAAAGGTGAACGAGGTGTTCTCGTACTCCCCTCGCCGGTTGCTGTCCTTGCAGTACACGACCCTGGTCTTGTCCGGGTGCAACTCCAGGCCGACCTCATGCATCCGTTCCCGCAGCGCTGCCAGCACATGCTGTGCTTGAGTCTGGCTGACGCAGTGCACCACCGCGTCGTCCACGTACCGCTCGAAAGAGACGCCGGGGAACTTCCTCGCCATCCACAGATCGAACGCGTAGTGCAGAAACAGATTCGCGAGCACGGGCGAGACCGCGGAACCCTGCGGGGTTCCTCGGTCCCGGGCCTGCAACGAGCCGTCGGGCAGCATCAGCGGCGCTTGCAGCCACCGCCGGACATACAGCACCACCCACGGCAGGTCGGTGTTCGCCTCGACTGCCTTGACCACCAGGTCCCACGGCACGCTGTCGAAGAACTTCCGGATGTCGAGATCGATCACCCAGTCCGTCTTCCAGCACCGCGAGCGGCAGGTGGCCACGGCGTCGAGCGCAGACCGCCGAGGCCGATAGCCATAGGAGTCCGGATGGAAGATCGGTTCGGCCTTCCGCTCCAGTTCCATAGCCAC
>NZ_QHHV01000135.1:0-29417 GCF_003947245.1 Actinoplanes sp. ATCC 53533
CGAGCGTCCCGGAAAGAAAGCGCTGGCGGCGGTTTTCTCCACCAGCACGTCGCTGTCGTCAACCTCGAACTCATGCCATAGCCGTGATCGAAGTGGTCCTTCGCCTCCGCTTCGCCGGAACATCTCGGCGACCTTCGGCCCGAGGAACTCGTCCTTGACCGCGGAGCGTTCACCTGCTCCGGGCAATACCCATGCCACGAGGCCGCCCGCCTGGCGCAGGGCATCGGCGAGGCGGGCAATGTTGGGGACGATCCCGCGGGTGTAGGGGTTCTCCTCGGCGAAGAAGGGCACCATGTCGATCACTACCAGTGCTGTACGATGCGGCGCTACGGTGGTGAAGGCATGCCGTCGGCCACGCCGAGACTCGTGCCGCTGATACTCCCGGTCCTCGATACGCCACGCGTGCGTCATGCGGTCCATACTCGCCAACGTAGCGAGAGCGGGCTCGGCGGACTTCCCGCCCGCGCCGCCCGTCCGAGGTTGACACTCGAGGATGACCCATTCGGGTTGGGATCGCCGACGATCCGCAGCTGCCCCGCCCGCAGCCTCCCCCGGAGGCGTGCGATGAGGTCAGTCGGCAGCGGTCGCTGCCTGGGCCGTCCTGGACGGTAGGCAACCCTGCCCGCACAATGTCGACATGCAGTACACCACGTCGACGCCGGTCACCGCTGAACTCGGGCGGACCATCCTGAACCTGCCCGTCGTCTCGAGCGACGGTGAGTTCACCGGCACGATGCGCGAGTATCTTATAGAGCTGTTCCGCAGACTTTGGAACGGTACCGCCGACCTACAACACGGCATGGGCGACGGTGATCTGCGTTGGCGTTATGACTTGTACCGGTCGCTGCAGCAGGCCGGCCTGCTGCCCGCCTGGATTGAGGCATCCGGCATCGGCTGGCGGTCGCCGGCCAAAGCCTTCCCCGAAGACAAGCACCGGGCAGATGCCATCATCGACCAAGCGATTGCCCAGCTCGGTACGCCGTCGTAGCGCCATCGCGGTCGCGCCGGACACCACCCTCTACGTCGCTGATCAGGACAACGACCGGGTGTTGGCCTTCACCTCCGGCCGCACGGTCGGCGAGGCCGTGGCCGAGGGGATCACCGCGCCGAGTGGACTCGCCGTCGACAGCCGGGGCGACCTGTGGATCTCCAGCGCCAATGCGCTGCACCGGCTGCGCGGTAGTGAGTTGTCCGCGGTCACCGCCGCGGGCACAGTGTCAGCGGTCAGTGCCGAACCGGCGGCGTCTTTCACCGTCGACCAGGCCGAGCGGGTGGTGCGCCTGCTCGACACCGGCGGTGAGGTCCGTACGGTCACCGGACTCGACCCGCAGACGTTCGGCACCAACGCCGTCCTGCTCGGCGCCGGAACCGCACCGGACGGCTCGATCTACCTGATCGACGTGCTCGGCAACCGCGTGTACGCCCACGACGTGCCCGCCGGCGGCGACGGCAGCGTGCCGGTGGTGTGGTTGACGGTGCTCGGCGGTGTCGCCCTCGCGGCGATCGCCAGCGCCGTGATCTGGCACCTGCGTCGGCGTAGGCCGGCAACGACCGAGTGAAACGGGCCATTCATGGCTCCACTGCGGTTAGGTCGGCCCGTCTCATCGCAGCGCCTCCCGCAGCGCCTCGTCATAGTCATCAGCCCGGTCCCACAACGCGACCACTGCAACGTGGCGCTGCTCGATGTAGTCCGCCAGAGCCGGCACCGACATCACCGGTCCGGGCGCGACCAAATCCTGGAACGGTGTCACCGAAGCGGTCGTATAGCATCGGGCGGCCTGCGCGACCGCCATCAGATCGGCCACGGGAATCTCATCGTTGCACTCACGGTAGGCGGTAATGCACCGGGCCAGAGCCCCGATGTGCGCATCTCCGGAAAGAATCGCGGGCACGGCACAGCCGATACGCGCTAACTCCCACCAGATCGGCCATCGATGAGGCGCCCGAAAATCAATGAGCGCCGGGCCGGCGCCGGAGCGGAAGATGAAATTTCGTTCGGTGCAGTCGCCATGCAGAACTTGTATCGTCGGGACTGGCATGCTCCGGAGCGTTGCGGCGACCTCGTCAAGTCGCTGCTCTCGCCAGTTCAATACCTCGGTAGCGCGGCTTCGTAGAGGGCCGCTCAAATGCCGCGCGCCGCGAAGCCGGATCTTCATGTCTGTCATCGTGTCCCGAAGACGCGGCAGGTCACACCAGTCGCCGCCCGCGCGGCTGACCGGGCCCGGCCAGCATGCCAGCCGTCGGTGTGTGCGGCCGAGGAGCGCGCCCGCACCTTCTAGCGTGTGCCCGTCGAGTGCCACGTTCGCGCCATTGTGGCCTTCGATGAAAGACCACACGGAAACAGCGCGGCCATGCCCGACATGCAGGAACGCCCCAGTCTTGTCGGGCACCGGTTCAGCGGTGGGGATCCCGCCAGCATGCACAAAACGAGCAATTTCGATCGCCGCCTGTTCGCTGGCAAGGTTCGAACCAGGCGGGTAGAGCTTGATAAAGAAGCGATCGGTGCCGTCGTGTTCGACGGCGAAATTCACGGTTGAGAGGCCACCAGGTACCGGCGTTAGGTGAGGATTAGCCAATCTGTAGGAAAACGATAAGACTTCCTCCGCGTATTGACGCACGACTTAATCGTATAGGCGCTGACAGGCGCTGCCTAGTTATCGTGGACGTTCGGCCGGGTAAACTCGTAACGTTCCTGCGGCAGCCCGTACTGCATGAAGGTTCCGGCGAATGTCGCGCCTACTCGCGCCAGCAGCTTACGGGAGCGCACGTTCGCTTTCTGCGTCGTGGCAATCAACAGGTCCTCGCCGGTGTGCTCGAAGAACCAGGCGCGGATCAGGTCCACCGCTTCACTGGCCAGCCCCTGCCCCCAGTACGAATACCGCAGCTTGTAGGACACCTCCCACGGCCCGCGCTTGCGCTCGATACTTCCCTGCCCGGCTACCTCCCGGCTGGACAGTGCAACGACAACGAACGTGCCCCAGCCGGGGGCTTCGACCCTGCTGCTGGCGCGTTCCATGGCGACGTTGGGCTCGGCGGGCCCCTTCAAGTAGCGGCAGACGCGAGGGTCGGTCGCCATCTCGATCAGTGCCGGCTCATCACCCGGCGCAGGTGCTCGCAGCAGGACCTTCGTGCCGATGAGCGGATCCGCCAACCAGTCGATCATAGGTACATGATCACAGAAGGTCGGCCTAGCTAAATCGTTTCTCCCTGAATGTGGTGTCGCGCTGGCCGCCGATACAGAGGCCGGTTGCGGGCGTTTCCTGGATGATGCCGACGCCGCAGAATGCAGCGAGCCGATAGCGCGGTCAGATGATGGTGGCTGCCGGGTGTGGGACGGGGACGGGGTAGTCGCCGGTCATACAGGCGGTGCAGAGTCCGGCCGGTTGTGGGCTGATCGCTTCGACCAGGCGGTCGAGATCGAGGTAGACCAGCGAGTCGACGTCGAGGTCCGCGCGGATCTGCTCGATGGTTTTGGTGGCGGCGATGAGTGTGCTGCGGTCGCCGGTGTCCATGCCGTAGTAGCACGGCCATCGGTAGGGCGGCGACAGCACCCGCAGGTGCAGTTCGGTGGCGCCGGCGTCGCGGAGCATGCGGACGGTTCGGCGGAAGGTGCTGGCCCGGATGAGGGAGTCTTCGACGACCACGAGGCGGCGTCCGGCGATGTTCTCGACGATAGGACCGAATTTCAGCCGCAACGCGGTGTCGCGGCGGGCCTGGGTGGGGGCGATGAACGACCGGCCGATGTACGGGCTCTTGATCAGTGCCTGCCCGTACGGGGTGCCGGACTCGGCGGCGTAGCCGAGGGCGCCGGAGATCGACGATTCGGGGATCGGCACGACCAGGTCGGCGTCGACCGGCGCCTGCCGGGCCAGGGCGATACCTGCCCGGCGGCGGGCGGCGTCCACGCTGGTCCCGGCGAGGATACCGTCGGGCCGGGAGACGTAGACGAACTCGAACGTGCACAGCCGGCGTTGCTGGACGTCGGCGAAGCGGTGGCTGTGCACGCCGTCGTCGTCGATGACGACGACCTCGCCCGGCGCGATTTCGCGTTCGACGGTGGCGCCGACGACGAACAGCGCTGGGGTTTCGGAGGCCAGCACCCAGCCGCCGGTGTCGAGGCGTCCGAGGAACAGCGGCCGGAAGCCGTGCGGGTCGCGAGCTCCGATCAGCCGGGTCTCGTCCATGATCACCAGGGAGAAGGCGCCTTGCAGCTGCGGGAGCACGGCAGTGACCGCCTCCACGAGGCCGCCGTGGCGGCGCGTGGCGAGGTCGCCGGCCAGCATGGTCGCGATGACGTCGCTGTCACTGCCGAAGACCTCGGCGGGGTAGCGGGCGGCGAGGGTGTCGGTGTTGACCAGGTTGCCGTTGTGCCCGAGGGCGAAGTAGACGCCGCCGGCGCTGCGGGACACGGGCTGGGCGCCGTCCCAGGCGCTGGCACCGGTGGTGGCGTAGCGGGTGTGCCCGATCGCCATGATGCCGGGCAGGGCTTGGAGCCGGTGCTCGTTGAAGATGTTGGCGACCAGCCCCATGTCTTTGTCGACAAGGATCTTGGTGCCGTCGCTGACGGCGATACCGGCGGATTCCTGGCCGCGGTGTTGCAAGGTGAACAGTCCGAGGTAGGTCAGGTGGGACGCGGATTGCTGCGGGTCACGGACGCCGAAGACGCCGCAGGCCTCTTTAGGGCGGTCACTGGCTGCCACTGGCTCTACTGTACGGACCGGCTCACCGGGCGGCGAACCGGCGGCGGTCACGTCCGGGTGGTTTCCCTGCCGGTGTGGGTGATCGATCATGGTCAACTCCGGGTGGCCGTGAATACGTAGACGCACCGTTCCTGGTCGGGCAGGCCGGCGGCTTCATCGATGACTTCGGCGGCGGCGGCCTGTACGTCCTTGACGGGGATGCCGGGGAACACCTCGGCGGCGGTCGCCGGCACGGTGAAGAACGACAGCCGTTCCGCCGGGGTGCGCCGCAGCCGCAGGATGTCACCGCACCGCACGGTGAACCCGGCGTCGGCGAACAAGACGGCCAGGGCCTTCTCGGTGAGGACCTCCCGGTCTTCCTGGCGGGCCTCGATGTGATGGCCGCGGTCTCGGAGCCGGCCGATCAGCAAGTCCATGAGGGTGTCGCCGGGTTCGTCACGCAGTGGCCACACCACCGGGTCGGCAGGGACGAAGACGGTGTCGTACAGGCTGAACACGATCATGGCTTCGACGGCGGCCAGGGCCTGAATCCGGGCGAGCAGGGCGGCTTTGTCGGCGACGTGGAACAGCGAGTTCGCGCACACGATCAGGTCGAACAGGCGGCCGGTCAGTGCGGCGGGCGGTCCTGCGGCGGCCAGGTCCGCCCCGTGATAGTCGATCGCGGCTTCCTGTGCCGTGGCGGCGCGGGCCGCGGCGATCATCGCCGGCGACGAGTCGACGCCGATGATCGCCGCGTTGGGATACGCGCGCCGTAACAGCCGGGTGGAGTTCCCGGGCCCGCAGCCGTAGTCCAGGACGCGGCGCGGGTCAGCAGGCGCGACGGCGGTCAGGGCGATGCCGATGCGGGCGTGGGTGGCGTACTGACTGGTGTGCTTGCCGTAGGCGGCGGCACTGTCGTCCCAGATGGTGGCGGCGGTGGTCTGTGCGGCCATGATCGAGGGTGCCTTTCCATCGGTCGCGAGTGGGTCAGGAGGTGACGTGGCGGGCCTGGCGTAGGTACAGGTCCTCGATCATGCGGAGCCGGTCCTCGACCGGGTCGGGGAACCTGTGCAGGCGCCAGGGTCGGCCGGTGGCGTCGAGGCTGGCGAACGATCGGGTGACCCGTTCGCCGACGTCGTCCTTACGTCGGGTGAGCCCGGGGTCGTCGCAGAAGTCGAGGATCTGCGCGACGGTCGCCGGGTCGGTGGCGGTCTGCCCGGCGGCCATCTGCTGCCGGTAGACGGCGGTGGAGAACCCGCCGATGTGGTGCAGGCCGTCCAGGTCGGCGAACAGCGCCGGCCAACCACAGAACGCCAGGCCCAGAGTGAGGACCTTCGGTGGGGTGTAGTCGTCATAGAGCAGCCGGTTCTGCCGCAGGTAGTCACGGAAGTCGGGGGCGAGGGTGTCGAGCATCGCCCGGGTGTATCTGTCCGGGGTGACCCGGCAGCGGCGGCTGACGTCGTCGAACGCCGGCCGCAGGTAGATCCCGAAGTAGGAGCAGCCGAGCAGCAGACCGTAGTCGTTGTGGTGGTGCGGGCCGGTGGCGTGCCGGTGCGCCGGGGTGATGGTGGTGTCCGTGCGGGTCGCCCAGAGCGGGGTGCCGCTGAACACGGCCTCGCCCTGTTCCAGCAGAGAGACGACGAGCGGGGTGAAATCGGCGGTGACGACGATGTCGCTGTCCATGAACGCGAAGTAGGGCTCGTCGGTGAACGTGTCGGCGAGCCGGCACAGGGTCTCGCCGTGCGGCACGACCTCGTCGGATTCCAGGTTGTGGACCGACAGCCGGTCGCTGACCGCGGCGATGCGGTGCAGCAGGGCGACCTCGTCCGGTGTGCAGCCGTTGGCGACCAGCCGGTACCGCCAGCCGGTGTGGTCGGTGAACAGCGGCGCGAACCGTGCGAGCGCGGCGACGGTCCCGCGCGTGTAGATGACGTTGACGGTGGGGGTCGCGATACTCATCGGGTTCCCTCCGTGAAATCCCCCCGGGGGTTCAGCCCGGAGATGACGATCGCGGACACCTGCGCCGGCCGTGCCCGGCCCGCGCCGGTCAGGCGGCCACCAGGTGGGCCTGGCGGGCGTAGAGGTCCTCGACCACGCGGATCTGGTCCTCCATCTCCTGGGGCAGGCGATGACCGCCGCGCCACGGCTCACCGGTCTCGTCGATGCTCGCGAACGATCGCATCGTCCGCTCGCAGACGGCAAGTTTGCGGTCCATGTGGCCCCGGTACTCGTTGAAGCCGAGCATCGTCTGGATCGCCGCCGGGCCGGCGGGTTCCTGCCCGGCGTCGACCTGCTCCTGGAAGGTCGCCATGGAATATCCGCCGATGTGGATCAGGTCGTCGAAGTCGGTGTACGTCACCGGCCGGCCGAGATAGGTGAACCCGGTGTTGAGCAGTTTCCCGGGCGTGTAGTCGCTGCGCCACGCGTCGCGGTCCTTCAGGAAGCCCTGGAAGCCGTCGTCGATGCCGCCGAGGTTCGCCGCGGTGTACTTGTCGAAGGCGACGGCGCAGCGTTGCTGGACCTCGTCGAGGACGCTCCGGCGGTACACGGCGAAGTAGGAGCTGCCGAACAGCAGACCGTCCGGGGTGCTGATGTGCGGTCCGCAAACCTCCTGACGGTCGGGGGCCAGGATGGTGTCCTGCGACCGGGCCCACAGCGGCGTGCCGCCGAAGATCGCGGCGTTGTCGGCCAGCAGTGCCGTCGCCGCGGTGGTGAAGTCGCCGGTGCACACGATGTCGCTATCCATGAACGCGAAGTAGGGCTCGTCGGTGAACGTGTCGGCGAGCCGGCACAGGGTCTCGCCGTGCGGCACGACCTCGTCGGATTCCAGGTTGTGGACCGACAGCCGGTCGCTGACCGCGGCGATGCGGTGCAGCAGGGCGACCTCGTCCGGTGTGCAGCCGTTGGCGACCAGCCGGTACCGCCAGCCGGTGTGGTCGGTGAACAGCGGCGCGAACCGTGCGAGCGCGGCGACGGTCCCGCGCGTGTAGATGATGTTGAGGACGGGGGTCATGCGATGTCCCTCCAGGGTGGGGTCGGGTCAGAACTGCGGGTGAACGGATGCGATGGCGGCACACAGCGTGTCGAGGCCGGTGTCGTCGATGCGCAGGCTCAGGTGCCCGTCGAGTCCGGGTTCGGTCAGGGCATTCACGCTCAACCCGGCTTGCCGCAGCAGCGCGGCGGTCTTGTCCGCCTCGGCGGCGGTGAACAGGACCACGTGGCCTTGACTCGGGGCGACGCTCACGCCGGCGGCGGTCAGCAGGTCGGTCACCGCGGTGCGCCGCCGGCGGATGATCGCGCAGTTGGCGGCGACGGTGCCCGGGTCGGTGAGGCTGGCCGCGGCGGCTATCTGGCCGAGCCGGTTGACGTCGTAGCGGCCCACGAGCGGCCCGTGGGTACGCATGACGTCGGGATGCGCCACGACGTAGCCGACCCGCAGCCCGAACAGTTGATACGCCTTGGAGAACGTGCGGGTGACCAGGACTCGGGCCCCGGAGGTGACCGCGTCGCTGATCGCGGCGGTCAGGTCGTCGTCCTGGTAGTCGCCGTAGGCGTTGTCGAGCACCACCGCGGTGTCCGGGCCGAGCCGGGCGGCCAGATCGACGACCTCGTCCACCGACACGGTGGTGCCGGCCGCCGAGTGCGGGCTGTCGAGCAGGACCAGCCGGGTACGGTCCGAACACGCCAACGCGATCGCGGTCAGGTTGTGGCGGTAGCCGTCGCCGAGCGGGATCGTGCGGGTGTTCAGCAGGTAGTCCACGGCGATCTGCCGGTAGGGCGGCCACGACCCGGCGGAGCAGACGATCCCGCCGCTGTGCGGGGCCTGGCGGGCGATCATGGCGTGCAGCAGCGCGGCGCTGCCGGGCCCGACCCGCACAGCGTTCTGCTGGATCGCGAACTGGGCGGCCACCGCGGCGCGCAGCGTTTCGGACTCCGGCTCCGGCGGCAGCCCGGGATCCGGACAGCCACGGATTGCCTCCAGCGCGGCCGGGGACATCCTCAGCACGTCCGCGACGGTCACGGCCGGCCCGCCGCGATGACAGCCAGCGGCAGCAGCGGCCGGGCCGGCGCACCGGTCAGGTCGAGGCCGTTACGGTCCAGGAACGTGGCGAACGACCCTTCGACCAGGCGGGTGCCGGCCAGTTCCCGCGTCAGCGGCGCGACGCGGGCTGCCATCTGCTGGTCGTCGAGGTAAGCCGACAGGTGCACGCCGCTGCGCTCATCACCGTTCGGGCATGGGGTCACCCACCCCTCGACGGACAGTTTCAGCCCGTAGAAACCCTCCTGGCAGTAGACCGGGCAGCTGGTGCACCGGTCGCCGCGGAACGTGGACTCGTGGCTGTCCTTGATGCGGATCTGCATGCCGCCAGAGTCGAACCAGCGGATGACGCATCCCTTGCGGAACTGCTCGACCGGCGGCCCGAGCAGTTCGGTGAGCCGGTCGGTGATCGTGTCCATCGCCACGAACTCGGCCCGCCAGAAATCCCTGGTCGACGGCGTGTAATACAGGTCGAGCAGCGAGATGTAGATGGTGCCGCGGCCGACGTCGGCGTGCAGGTCGGCGATGAGCGCGATGATGGCGGGGATCTGCTCGACGGTTCGGCGCATCACCACGACGTTCACCCCGACGGGCAACCCCGCTTGCAGGCCGAGCCGGATCGCTGTCAGCGCCCGGTCGAAGTCCTCCGGCTTGCCTTGGGTGATCTGCTGGGCCAGGACGGGGTCGGCGGCGTCGAGCGAGACTTTCAGCAGGTCCAGGTTCGGCGCGAGGTCGTCGAACATGTCCGGCAGGTGCAGGCCGTTGGTGGTCATCTCGGTTCGGGCGAAGTCGCGGCGGCCGGCCACGACGATCGCCGGCAGGTCGGAGCGCAGGGTCGGTTCCCCGCCGGTCCAGGCAACCGCGTTGACGATCCCCGACGCGGCGACCGCGCGCTGCGCGCGGATGTAGTCGGCGGTGGAGAGCCGGTCGCCGCGCAGACAGGTGGGCACGTGGTTTTCCATGCCTGCCTTCTTGGGGCAGTACAGACAGGCCAGGTTGCACTGGTGCGCGACCGCCGCGCGCAGGAACCGCAGGTTCTCGGCCGGCTTCGGATCGGGCCGGGGCAACAGGAGTCGAGCCATCAGAGTGCCGCCTCACGCATCGATGTACGGGGACAGGTCCCGGTTCGCGTCACGGATGATCTCGGTGTACGCCGGATCGTGCAGGCCGGGGATCTGGGCCTGGTAGTAGTCGACGTCGGCCCACCCGGACAGCGTCGTCGGATGCTGCAGGCCGCGGCGGGCCAGCATCTTCGCGATCGGGGTACCCGGCCACGGCTCCAGGAAATGAATCTTGCACTGGTGCCGTTGATCGAGGTCCTTGATCGCGAACGCGCAGTCGATCGTCTGCTGGTAGTGGCCGGGATCGGCGTCAGGCCAGCCGACGATGAACGTGAACATGCCCCGGATCCCCGCGGCGGTCAGTCGCCGCACCATCGTCTCGATACCAGCCGGGTCGTACCTTTTGTTCGACAGGCGGATCAGTGCCGGGACCGGGGTTTCCATCCCGATCAGCACCCGGCACAGTCCGGCGTCCGCCGCCGCCCGCAACTGCGCATCGGGCATCTCCTGCAGGTCCGCCGGATGCAGACTCGACGCCCACCGCAATCCGACCCGGGACCGGAACCTCTGCGCGAACGCCATCGCCCGCACCGGATCGTGGAAGAAGTTCGGATCGTGAAGTTTGATCCCACCGGCCCGAGCCCGCCGGGCCATCTCGGCGAGGACCTCCACCGACCGTTCTACCGGATGGGTGTACCAGGAATGCCCGGACGTCTGCGGCTCGGTGCAGAACGTGCACCGGCGCAGACATCCTTCCGACGTCACGAAACTAGTGGTGCGCCCATCGATGGCCTCGTCCGCGTTGACATACGGCTCCCAATCGGCGATCAGATCCAACCGCGGGTCCGGATCGTCGGCGATGATGGTCTGGCCTCCACCGTGGCCGCCGAACCGCGGAACGGCGACCAGGTTCCCGCCCTCGACGAGGATCCGCGGATCGTCCGGGCCCGGCGGACCCGCTGTCCCGGTCAGCCGGGCCAGCAGCAGCGCCAGCCCCGGGAAGCCGCCGGTGCCCGGGATCACGGCATGCGCCGGCGACTGAGCGAGCGTCTCGGCCGGGAACAGCGTGGCGTGCGGACCACCCCACACCACGTACGCGCCCCGGTCACGGGCGATCGCCGAGGCTTCCAGCGCATCCCGCAGCGCCGCGCCGGTCAGCGCGGTGACCGCCAGGACATCACCAGCCCCCAGCGCCTGGACGCGGGCCCGCCAGCCGTCGTCGGCGCGGGCGTCGATCAGATGCGCACCCAGGCCGGCCGCACCGGCGGCCGGAGCCAGGTAGCACGCCCACCAGGGCGTCCACGTCTGCTCCATCCCGCCAGCGTTGGCGTAGTTCGCCTTCGCCATGGTTCGCGGCTGGAAGAACCACACGTCGCGGATCACCGGGACTCTCCTGTCACACGCATCCCTCGACCCTGGCCCGGCAGACCGCTGCCCTCCACCGCGATGACCAGGAAAGCGACATCGTCGCGGTGGCTGGCGAGCCGCCGCTCGATGACCGCCCTGGTGGACAGCCCGTACGGCGCGGCCGGACTGTGTCGCGTATCGGAGCGGCCCACGCCCGGAACCACTTCGGACGCCGAGGACGGTCGTACAGGGCCAGACGGTCGTCTCCGTACGAGGACGGCGGGCGGCGCAGACGGTTGGTGCCAGGGTCGGCCAGCATCGGTCATTGGCGGGGTCCTGCCTTCCTTACCGTGCAGCGGATCAACCGGAGCGGGCACATGGGACCCGACGAGTCGTGGATGCGGCGTCGCCGGCGCTGGTCGCGACTGGCGAAGCGCTCGTCGGCGCTCGAACCCCGTGTTCGGGGCGCACCAGCTTGTCCCGACTACCAGCCAACCGCCATCAGGCCGATGTCGGCCACACCTTGTCGGTCGCGCTGACAATTGATTGACATCAGTCGGCGGTAGCCGCGCGGAGCTCCTCCCGGTGCCCTGCGCGGTGCCGGTCCCGTCGTGGGAACCGCGGGCTACGGCGCGCCGCAGAAACCACCGACAGCCGCTCGGCAAGCGAGCCTCGGCGGCGCGGCCCGGGGCGACTCGGCGGCATACGCGAGGTCCCGAGCTGGCAGCTTGCTCGACTCTCGATCACAGGCCCCGGTGCTAGGGTCACGACTGTGGCAGTAGCCGACGATGGATGGGAAAAGGCGCTGAGCAGATCAGCGCCGTTGACTGTCGCGACGATCGTCGGCTCCGTGCAGGACAGCTGGGACGCGGTGGCCGTGCGCGGCCTGATCGCGGTCGCCGTGCTGGGTGCCGCCCATCGGGCTGGCACCGACCCGGACGAGGTACCTCTGAGCGTCGTTCTCGCGGGGCTTCTCAGCATCGAGCGGCTGACCGCGCTGGCCAAGCACGCGACCGGCGACTCCCCGGCATCGGTGGCACGACACGACGGTTCGGCAGCCGAGATGTGGGCGTGGCTCAACCGCCGGTGGAGTACCGACGCCGAAGGACGTTGGGATGGGCTGCCCCGCGGCATCGCCCGAGGCCTGCCCGATCCGGCGATCGACGTATGCCTTCAATGGGCAGCGTCCGCAGTCGCCAAGCAAGTCGAGGAAGACCGTGATGCACTCCAGCGTCGGCAAAGGGTCGTGATCACTGCAGGTCCGCATACCGACCGTCCCGGCACCATCGAGTCCGCGGCGTGGCGGGTCACCGGCACCGAAGACGACCTACTGCCCGGCCCGCCGGAGGCGTACCTGGTCACCATCATCACGCCCGAGGGGAAGGCTGTTCACGAGGTGATCACCGCAGCCGACTTCACCGTCACGAGCGCGGCGAACCGCTGAGCCGCCATCCTGGACCAGATTTGGCACAGGACACGAGGATGGATGAGCAGGTGTCTGGCTGGTGGTGACACGGGTCGATGAACGGATCGCGGCGTTTCCGGGACCGCATCGGGAGGACTTGATCCGCTGGTCGCTGGCGCAGGACCCGTGCTACCGGTGCCCGGTGTGCGGGGATGTCGGTGACAGCGGCCGGGAGGATGTCACGGAGACGGTGCTGTATCACCGGATGGCGATGGCTGGTGGGTACAGCGGCGAGACGAGCCTGGATGGGTTCCGGCCGGACGAACTGATGGTCGTGCGGTGGTGGCTGACCCGGGTCCATGAGTCCTGCCGTACGGGGCCGGTGCTGCCCTGGCCGCAGGTGCCGGCGTGGGCGCGGCCGTCGCAAGGCCCGGACCGGTGCGAGACGCGGCCGTTGACCGATCGGGTACAGCGGTCCTGGTCGGCGTCGATGACCGTGACCGGGGTGCCGATCCTTCGGTGGGAACCCACGCCGATGATCTGCCAGGTTGACGTCGATTTCAGCGGTCCGGCCGGGGTGGGCCGCGATCGACTGGTCGGTGTGGTGGTCGAGGAGATGCAGGTGCGCGGGGCGATGCCGCTGCGTGATCGGGATCTGGTGCCGGACGCGGTGGGTGACCTGCCGCTGCTGGACGGCTGGTACGCGCAGGTCCGTGGTTCGGCGATGACGGTGTGGATGCCGCCGTCGCGGCGGATGTATCTCCTGCCGCCTGGCGCTCCGCCGCGGCGGATGTTGTGCACCTTGGACGGGCTGCCCGCCTCGTGGCTGGCGGCGGTGGTGGCGCAGGGCAGGGCAGGCTGGTGTTAGAGGTGGCCTTGCCCACGATCGACTGCTTGCCGGTGGATCCGGGCGGACCGTTGGGGTTCTCGCTGCCGCAGCGGGCCGGTGGCATGGTCGCGGCCGGGACCGCCGCCGACGAGGACCGAGACCTGGTCCTGGACCGGCTCCGCCGGAGCAGTGCCCCGGCCCCGCCGGTTGCCGCATTGATCGACGTTGCCGGCCTGTGGGAGCCGGCGCTCGCCCAGGGGCAGTGTCTGGCCGCTGCCCACAATCCGCTGGTGCCGGCGTCACAGGCAGCCGATCCGGACCTGATCGCGTTGGTCATGGTGGGCCTGGCCCGTCAAGACGGGGCGGACCCGGTGGGGTTGGCGGCGGTGGCGCAGCGGCTGGCTGACCCGGAGCAAGATCTTGTGCAATGGCTGGAGCTGATGATCGGGCCGACGACGGTCGCGGACCGGCTCGCAGCCGTCAGCGCAGCCATCCGCCACGCCGCGCGGGGCACACCCTCGCAGCTGGTCTTCCCGGGGCTGGGCTGGGTGGAAGCAGCCCGGCACGCGAGGGCAGCGGTGGACCGGCAGCGGCTGATCGACGCGGGCGGGCTCCGCCTCGATGATCAGGTGCGGATCCTGCCGTACCGCGGCGCCGACGGCGACGTGCTGCCCGGTGAGGTGCGGGCGGTGTCGACATTGACCTGGCCACCGGCCAGCCACCCGCAGCGTGCGTGGCCGCAGACCTGGTTCGAGGTCGCTGTCAGTGCCCCACACCCGCACCTGCTTGAGGAATGTCGGATCCTGCTGGCCGACGACAATGATCCGCGAGCTGCCGCCCAGGCCGCCTACTGCGCCGCGGAGGATCTCTACACCTACGGCTGGGTCGCGTCGGTATTGCCGTCCACACGCGACGATCCCCTGCGGCGAGAGGAGATTCGCGAGCGTTGCGCCCTGCACACCATCGCCCCGGTACGGCAGATCCTGCAGGAGGTGCGCGACGCCACGGACGCCGACTTCGACCAGGTCGTTGCCGCGGCCATCGTTCGGCTGAGCCGCCTCGCACCACGTCACACCGTTCCGGGTGGCGTTCCCGTCACCGACAATCGCCCGCAGCGCGGCAGCGCATAGGCTCCCACTGTCGTCGCAGCTGGGTGCGGGTCTCCGGGGAACCGGCCCGACCTTGTCTGCGCCGCCGGCGCGGAGGCATCGTGCGCGGTGATGGGTTACCGATAGGTCCAGAGCCCCTCCCGCCCGATAAGATCCGTGTCGATGGTGATCACGACGCCGTGGTGATCGCTGGCGCCGTCCGGGCGGTCCAACAAGTCGTAGCTGAGCAGCGCTGGCGCCAGCGGCTCGGTGATGTGGATCCGGTCGATGCGGTCATCGTTGGCGGTGCGGCGCAGCAGACGCTCATCCCTGGTCCGCTGGTACAGCTCCCAGGCGGTGTCGAGGTATCCGCGCCGGCGCAGAGCCTCAGCGACCTGCCGGTTCGGGCTGCGGACACCATCGACGTCGAGTACCGTCCGCGACGCAAGGTTGAACGGCAGCATGACCTCGTAGAGCGGATCCGGGCCGGCTTCGGGCGGAAAGTTCAGGTCGCCGCCGAGCACGACCAGCGGCCCGTACCGGTAGGCGCGGGTGGCGATCAATTCGATTTCAATGATCGCCTGGTGGGCGCTATAGGGAGACAGGTGACAGCCGGCGAACGTGACCGGCGGCAGATCGGCGTCTGGAATGGTGAAGGACACCGTGGTGAACCCGTGCACCGTCGCCGTGCTCAGACCGTCGTTGCAGCGCTCCCAGAACCCCATCGTGTCGGGGCGGTACAGAACGAGCGTAGGAAGGTTGTTGGCGGATGGCGGGATCGGCGCCGCGAGCATGCCGAGGTCCTTCTGCGCCGCGGCGAGGCGCCGGCGCCCGCCATGATCCCAGCCGCGTGCCTCGTTGAGGATCAGCACATCCGGCCGCACCTGCCGCAACCGTTCGGCCAGCAACGGCCACCGGTCAACGCGGGCACCTGACTCGTCTTCGTTCCCCCCGTGCTGCAGATTCTGCACGGCGACGGTGATGTGCATGGCGCGGTCTCCTCACCTACAGGGCTGACTCGTTGAGCTGGACGATGATGGGCAGGTGGTCCGTGGTGTCGCCCACGGCGTCGGCGTCGGCGTAGCCGGTGATCGCGTCAGCCGGTAGGTGGTGGGTGGCGTCCCAGCGGCCGATGCGGCGCGGCGGATGGTGGTCAGCCGGGTTTTCGAGCAGCTGGCGTGTCCACGGTTGTTAGCGTCGCGATCCGGCCGGACGTTTTTGGTCCAAGATCATGAAGGTCATAGCGAATCAGTTGTCTCGAATTTCTTGGCCGCCATGCGTGACGGAGAACTTACCTTGGCCAGGCCGCCACGGTGAGGTAGTTCTTGGCGGACGTCGATCGGATCGTGGGTGCGATCGCGCAGCGTCCGACATAGTGTGCCGCCGACCATGGAGTCTTTGCCCGGCGCATACGATCGGCGGATGCTGATGCATGATGTCGCACCGCACCGGCTTGTCGAGACGGCGTCTGGATTGAGTGGGCCGTGGCACTGCGTGTGCGGTGAGAACGGCATCGACGCCGGCTACGACCACCTCGACTTCTACGGCGCTCTGCTGCGGACACGGCTGAGCGACGATGAACTCGGCGGCCTGCTACGGGCCGGTCACTCGGGCGCCCTCTTCCCCCGTGAAGAGGACCATGCAGTCGTGGCGCTGCTCGACGACGGCCGGTGGATGCCGTTGCTGCGCAGAGACACGATCGTGCGTTGGACCCCCGATGGCCGCCCGCGGGCATCGATCACGTGGTTGGGCGTGCGTGCATGTCTGTTCGACCTGGCCATCCGGGGAGTCCCGCAGCTACTCGGCGCGCGACCTGACGACGCCGATCCCGGCTGGACCGTCGACGACGGCACCTACCTGAGCATGATCCTCTGTGTGGTGTCTCGCTCCGAACGCGACAGTTGCCCGATCAGCCTGCAGAAAGTTGCCGGGCTCCCGCGCATCCGTCGGCTGCTGCTGGCTGATCTCGTAGAGCACAGCTGGCTTACCCGGCGTATCCCCGGCCAGCAGGACTTCAGGCTCCCGCACCACCAGCACATCCTCGACGCCGTCGAGGCCAGCCTGCGCTTCGGCAGCCCCGTCCAGCTCTACACGCTGCGCGAGGTGCCAGCGGGCCTGCGCTTGCAGTTCGGGCAGCGTCTCATGGCAGCCCTGAGCAGTCCTGCGGCGTAGCCGACGCCCACCACGACCCGGAAGATCTCGAACTCAGCCGAACACGCCAGGTTCGCCCTGCGGTTCGGGGCACCGGGGTCACCGCCGGCCGAGCGCGACGGTGCGCGCGGTGTGCTGATTCCACGCCAGCCCGTCTGGGCCCCAGGTGTCCTGGTCGACGAGCAGCACGTGATCCACCGTCATCGTGACCGGCGCCAATAGACCTTGCCCTTCGGGGCTGGTCGTGTAGGCCAGGCGCGAGGCCAGCGCGTCAGTGTCCACGCGCTGACGGCCGTACATCGCGGTGACGTGTGCACGCCATGGCCGGACCGGCCTCGGCTCGGGGGCGGCGGTCTCGCCGAAGACCTCCCGGAGTGCCGCCCGCGCGTGTCCGGCCAGTTCATTGGCCTGCGTGTTAGGGACGATGTAAAGCTCCACCGCGTACAGCCCGACGGTCGCCGGCCCGACCCTCACCTCGAACGGTGCGAGCGCGGCCAGCCGCCTCGCGAGGGTGTCGTGCAAGGTGTCGAACTGCCCCGGGGACAGGCTTGTGCTGAGCATGTCGAGCCACGCCACGGTCATGTGCAAGAACGGCGTGTTGACGACCTCGAACACCTCGTCGAAGTCCCGCTCGTCGTTCTGCTCGTCCCACCAGGCCCGGCTCTGCGCCACGTACGCGGCGGCGAGCCCGGCGACCTGCGGGGACGCCGGAACCTCGATGTGGGGGCGGGAACCGGTCGGTGACCAGAGAGTGTCAGCGAAACGTCGCACCAAGGAGTCCTGTTCAGTCGCAGGTGGCGTAGGAACGGGCCGGGTGATGCCAGGTGTGCGGGGGGTGCGGGCGGCCGGGACCGCCCGCGGTGATGCCAAAGTTGTAGCCACGCTGGACGACGAACCGCACCTGCCGGGCACCGTAGGTCCCGACCCGGTAGTCCACGACCTGCTCCAGCGGGCTCAGCCAGCGCTGCGGCACGGCATCCAGACCGCCGTGCTCACCGGACACGACCTGGCAGGCGATGACGTCACCGCTCGACGTGATGATCGATGCCTGCGATCTGCGGCTCACGTACCAGGTGAGCGCCACGAACGGCACCGACACCGCGAGACAGCCGCCGAGTAGTCCCGTCAGGTACGGCAACCACCCTGGTGGAATGCTCGACCACCCGACCGTCACATTGATCGCGAGCGGCATCGTGCACGCGAACACCACGAACGCCCGCCGCAGTGCACGCTGCTCGTCGCTGAGGACCCGAGACCGGCGGGTAGTCATCCGCGCACTGTACTCAATCATTACCCCTGTCGATATGCTCGGCCGTCACGACGCTCGGCCGTCATGCCCGGCCCGGTCGCAGCCCAGGAAGGACCGGACGCGGTGCTCGACCCGGTGACCGGCACCCAGGCGGTGCCGCGCGCCGCGCGGTCCTCGCCGCGCTGCTGACCACCCGCGGCCATTGACACTCGAACGCTGTGCACGCACCGAACGATGCCGGCCGCAGCGGTCATTGCCCGCCGTGGCAGCCGCCGCGCATGCTGGCGACATATCCAGCAAAGGGGCAAAGTTTCCTCGATGCGAGCCGCTCGACGTCGACCGGCCAGGCCGTCGATGGGCGCTAGCCGCAACAGTGCGGGTGCGGCAGAGACGTGACCTCCGCACACGGCAGAGGCCCCTTGGCGTCCGCCCTCACCTGCGGGCGGCGAGGTACTCGTTGATCAACCGTCCGAAGTATGAGAAGGGTACGTCGATGTCTTCGCGGTCGGGGCGCAGGTGCAGTGCGGCGAACATGACGGCGCGGAAGGCGCGCTCGGCGTGCTCATCAAGTCGTTTGATGTCGTCGTCGACGCGTTGCATCAGCTGCGGGTCAGCGACGACGTCGGAGGGCGAAGCGCCGTCCGTGTCAACCAGCCGTGACCAGGTGATGAACGCGCCGTGGCCGGGATCGCCGAGGGCGGGCCGGTGCCCGCTGCGGTGGATGACCGCCAACGTCAGTTTCAGCCCGTGGTGCAGCAGTCCCGCTACGGCGGGTACGGGCAGCTCCGCGAACACCTGGGGAGACGCGACGGTGTCGGTTGCCGGGGTGATCGCGCCGCTGTTGTTCGCGATGACGGTGATCACGTAGGCGATCATGGCAGTTTCGATCGCGTGCCGGTCGTCGCCGGGCGCAGCGACGAACGCCCGGGGCAGCCTGGTCATCAACGCTTCAGCGATGAGGTGCGCGGCGGCCCACACCGTCAAGGGGGGCCCGGCGTAGCGCATAACGACGGGGCCGGGTGCGGTTGGCGCGGAGCCGCCGGGATCGGGGGCGGGTCCTTGGCGGACGGCGCGGTGCGCGGGCGTGGTGGGTGCCGGCGGGGGTGCGGGGCGGCGGCTGTTCTTCCCGCCGCGACGGCGTGCACGTTCGGCGGTGCGCCGCGCGGCCAGTTGATCGGCGGTGAGCCCGGCGTGCTGGGGCCGGGGCTGCCGGGGCGATCTGTTCCAGGATTGTAGTTCCGCCGCATACCGCCCGAGGCGGTCTCGGACTACGTCGGACAGCTGCTTGGGGGTCGGGTCGGGGTGGTCGAGCAGATAAAGCTGTAAAGCGGCGGTTACCACGATTCGGGTGCCGGTGTTGTCCTCGCCGTCCATGCCCGCCGCCAGGTCGGGCAGCGCCGCGCGGAGCGCCTTCCACGCTTGCTCCGGTGACACGTAGCTGGCGGACTCCTCGATCGGCATGCCCTGGCTGAGGGTACGTCCGTCGCGGATTTCCACTTCCAGTTGCACGCGGAAGGGACCGCGGGCGCCGGGATGAAGCTGCAACGCGATAGCGGCGTGGATCGCCGCATACAGGTGGGTGCCGCTGACTCCCAGCAGTTCGACCGATTCCGTCGAGGGCAGGGCAGCGTCGCGGGTGCCCAGATTGTCGAACGCCGCGAGCAGCCCGTCGCGCTCCTGCTGCGGTGCGAACTGCGCGACCAACCGCCGGGCGTCGGTCAACGCGCGCGCCATGCTCGTGTCCCGCAGGATGATCAGCGAGTCCGCGGCTGCCATCGCCGCGTCCTCGACAGGAAGCAGGTCCCGCAGTCGCTCGGCGGCGCCGGGATCGCGCTGCTGTAGTTCGTCGGACGGCGTGCTGACGGCGCGAAGCCACTGGTCGGCTGCCGAAACCGCAGCGCGGTCCTCGTCAAGGTACGCGCGGGTCAACCGGCGGTTGGCGGCCACCACCGCGAGAGTCGCTTGATCGTCGGGACCTGGTCGCGGGAGTGACGTCATGAGGTAAACGATATCGACCACTGTTTGTAGGGGGAACATTCGCACGCCATCGCCGTTACGCCGTCCGGCGCTCGGTGGGATTGACTGAACTGATAGGCAATTTCAGCTTTGACCGCCGGCCCTCGGCGCCGACCAGCCTGTCCACCTGCTGATGTGTCACCCGGGCGACGCGCAGCTCGCCAGCCTCCGCGCCTGGCTGGCCACCAACGGCGGTTGGTGTCGGCTCCGCATTCATTACTGTGTCGAACCGTTGGATATACCGCTGTTCGAGGCCGGGCATCGGCATCTCGTCGATGTGGCCTGTCTTCGACAGGCCGCTACCTGCCCGCCACCTCCGGCACGGCACGATCGGCCGCGACCACGCCGGCAGCATGCGGGTACGCCTCACCGCGCTGCGCGCCTTCAGCCACCCGCTCGCCCCCTGGCCGTCTGCCCAGCTGGGTGCACGACCTGTTCCACCCGGCGGCCTGACACCGTTGCCTACCCCGCCCCGGAAGCGATCATCGAGACGGCTTTCGCTGCTTACCGGGTGTAGCCGCCTTCGCCGACCGGCGCTCCGGGTATAGGCAGCAGCGGTGCGAGCGCCTGCAACTGCACGATGCCGCTGGTCATCGCGGAGCGCAGGCCGATGTCGTTCGCGGCGAGCACGGTGTCGAGCACCTGCCGGACCGCGGGGATCGTGTGATGCTGGGCGCGGGCGTGCAACGTCTTCCAGACCCGCAGAGGGTCGTCAGCCGGGTTGAGGTCGTCGCCGTCGAGGTGCTGGCGGGCGAACCACAGGTCCACGCCGGCGCTGTAGGCGGCCTGCACCACCGCACGGGCGGTGCTGTCGTCGGCGGCGAGCAGATCCCAGTAGGCGACGCCGTCAGTACGCCAGCGGGGCACCTTCTCCTCGCAGTCGACGCCGACGACCGCCGCGATCGCGCCGGTGCGCCGTCCCGAGTCGGGCCAGGTCGAGCTGCCGACGTCACGGAGCTGGCACAGACGCACGTGCTCCTGCGGGTCCTCGGGATGAGGCACCCACAACGCCCGGTCGCCGAGGCGCAGCCCGCCGCCGTCGATCAGCCAGCGCCGCTCGACCACGGCCCGGGTGCCGTCGAGATCCTCCAGCAGCCGGCGCGGCGACAGGTCCCGCCAGCTCCCGTAGCCGGTGGTGAGCGTGGCAGCCCGCCGCAGATCATCTGCCACGGTGGTGGGTTGCAGCATCACGTCCAGCCAGCTCCACAGGTCCCCGGCCCGGTTCGCCAGCCGCGTGGCGACGTCGGCGAGTGCGACCTCGCCAGGTTGACGATCCTGTTCGCGGCTCAACGCGGTCAGGACCAAGGCGATCAGCAGCACCGACCCGTCCGTGGGCGCCCGCTGCGTCTGGCACGGATCAGCCCGGCTGGCGTCTACCAGTTGCTGCGCGCGGTCCTGCGCCGCCGTCCACAGCGAGCCGACTTCGATCGGCGGCCCGCTCACGCTCCTGCGTATTGGGACGCGGCGCGGCTTGACGCTTTTTCGCTCGTCATCGGGCACGGTACCGACGGCGACGATCCCGCCAACCGGGTCCGGCGACCTGGCCGGCACCGGCACCGGCTCCGGGGTCGCCCCGAACGGGCCGGGCCTGTCGATGTCGGCCGGATAGTTGACCGGGTTGAACAACTTCCACAGCAGAGCCTCGGGAAGGTCAGGTTTCGCGGTGGCTGGTGGCCGCATCGCCAGCAGGATCCGCTGTTCTGACCGAGCCGCCTCGACCCAGCCGGGGTCTAGACCACGCATCGTGCACAGCGGCACTCTTGCCGCCTCGGCGTGGCCGCGCTGCTGCCAGGTGCCGGGCATCCAGACAGTCAGCTCGCCGGCTGCGGACACCTGTCCGTACCAGTCGCCCAGAGGCCACAGCGTCGCGACGCAGTCCGGCATCATGTCCTTCTCGCGCAGCACCTGAGCGCCGCGCGACTGCATCGTTTCCGACAGCACATCCACCAGTCGCTCATCGCCGCTACCGAGCGGGCCAGGAAACCGCACCACCTGCGCCACGGGCGCGGTCGGGCACCAATACACCACCGGCAGCCCGTCAGGCGTCACCGACGCCTGCCACCGCACCGGCACGTCCGGCTCTGTGTGTGGCACCGGGGTTTCGGTCGCTGGTGCGGCAGCGCATGACTGGTCCGGGGCGGCCCACGGCGGCAACGCTGACCACGGTTGCACCGGCGCCGCGCGGCACTGCTCGTGTACATGCGTCAGCCACCAGCGCACCAACATCGCTTCAGGGGGCCAGCTCGGCGAATCGATCGTCTCCCCGCTGTAACCCCCGGCCAACCCGATCAGGTGATACACCACCGCGTACGTCGGCTCCCGTGCCGCATCACCAAGACGGTCGCAACCCGGGCAGCGAAACCGTTCGTGGTGCTGCAAACTCTTCAAGATCAGCGCATGCCGGCCAGGCAGACGCTCGAAGATCTCGTCAGCGATCACGGCCATCGTCTACCCGGCCTTCCGGTGGTGATTGACGCGCTTGCGGGCCTGCGATGCCCGGAGCAGGCCCCGGCAAGACCGTTCATGGCATCCGCCGCTGTCGACGTTACCGGCGAGCCGCTTCTGCGACGAGCCGGTGATGCCCGCGCCTCGGACTTTGCGCCTCGAGTTGCACCACCCGAGTCCGATCCCATCGATCTGACCCAGGGTCTTCGGCCTGTTCAGCGGGCTACCCGCGATCGTGCTGCACGACCCGCTCACAACCAGCCTGCACGCTGTGTCCGCGCTGCGGTACCAGCGATGCCCGGCGGCGGGTCAGCGTCGGCGGCCTTCTCCGCACATCGTGCGCAGCGGGTCGGGCACGGCGTCAAGGCTGCGGCCTCGGCGAGGCCACTGGTGTGCAGGATCGTCGTCACAACCTCCTGGAACCCCATGCTCTCCGGGATCACCACTTCGCCGGGTACACCGAGCAGGTCTCGGCCCGCGTACCAGCCGCGCATGGTTTCCGGGTCGACCGGGATCGGTTCCTCACGGCGCTGGTGCCGGCGTACCGTCTCGTCGAACGTGACGTCCATGAAGTAGCACGCGGTCGGGCCGGGATGCTTACTGAGCAGTTCCCGGACCGGGTCGCCGTACTGGCCGGTGTGCAGGATGCCTTCCAGGATCACGTGGTAGCCGCCGTCGAGTGCGGCGCGGGCCATGGTGGTAATGAAGCCCGGCGCGACCCGGTCCTCCCCGCCACCGCCATGTTCGCGCAGGATGACCCTCCTGCAATGATCCAATTCGATGACGGCCAGGCCTCGCGACCCGTACTGGCGGCGTACTTCCCGGGCGGTCGTGGTCTTCCCGCTGCCGCTGTTGCCGCGGATCACCACCAGCAGCGGCTGCTGCGGGGGATTGCGTTCGATGCAAGATCCGGTGGTCACCGCGAGCTCTCTGCTGGAGGCCAGGTCACGGCGATGGCGGTGTGTCGGCGGGCCACGACGAGCTGCGGCTGCGCGGTCGCTGCCGGTGGGGTAGTGCCGTCCGGGTGGACGGTGATCTCCGGAGCGCGCGCGTGCCGGTAGTCGCTGTCCCAGGCGGCGATGGCGTCGAGCAGGTCGGCGGTGAGCGTGTGCGCGTCGGGTCCGAAGCCGTGGGCGCCGAACTGCCAGCGGTCATCGTCGATCTTGCGCATGGTCAGGTAGGCGAGGCTGCCGGCGGTGAGCAGGGTGGGGCAGGTGAACCGGTCCTGCGGGTCGACCAGACCTTCGGTGCGTTGGCGGTCGACGGCGAGGGCGCCGAAGGGCCAGGGCTGGCTGGACAGCCACAGGTGCAGGCTCTCGAACGACTCAAGCTCTTGCATGGTGATGGTGACCGGCGACCACACGTCCACCCGGGGCCCGTCGAGGGCGGCGGTGAGAGCGTTGGAGTCCACGTCGACAGGATCGTCGAGCAGCAGGACGATGTCGTTGCCGCGCAGCGGGATCCGGCGGGCGAGCTGGCTGCGTTCGCCTTGCATCGGGACGAAGCCGCATTGCAGGAATCTGCTCGCGGCGAGGTGATCGTCGCGGCGGTGCAGGGTGAGGCAGCGGGTCAGTGTCCGCATCCGCAGGGGAAGGATGATCCGCCCGTCCGGGGTGAGTTGGTCGACCCAGAACGGCGAGACATCGCCGACTTCCATGGTGATGATGATCGCGTCGTAGGGGGCGCCGGGTGGGTGGCCGAGGTCGCCGTCGCCGTGCACCACCTGCACCTGCGGGTAGCCGGCCCGGTCGAGATAGGTACGGGCCAGTCCGGTGACCTCAGCGTCGATGTCGACGGTGACGACCAGTCCGTTCGGGCCGACGAGTTCGGCGATCAGGGCCGCCTGGTAGCCGCCGGAGCCGATCTCAAGGACCCGGGCGCCAGGGTTCAGCCCGGCCTCCTCCAGCATGAACGATTGAAGCCACGGAGCAGATACCGAACTCGTCGTCTTGCCGTCCGGCCCGCGTTTGGTCGCGACGATCGTGTCCTCGTACGCCTGCTCGGGGGTGACCGTGTCCGGCACGAACAGGTGGCGGGGCACCGTCCAGAAGGCGCGCTCGACCGCTGTTGTGCGAATCCAGTTCTTCGCCATGAGGGTTGCTGCCAGTTCGGCGCGCAGCCGGTCCGGTGTGGTGCTCTCGACCGTGGTGTCCACTGCTGCTTGTCCTTCCAGAGGGTGTTCAGCGTTGTCTTCAGGGGCCGGGCGCGGCGGCCGGTGCGGCGGGCCGCTACCGGCGCACTACCCGTGGGTGGTCAGTGCGCCGTCGGGCAGGATCGGGAGGGGCCAATCGGCGGGTACCCGCCAGCTGGTCCAGTCCTCGCCGAGAGGTCCTCGGCCTGCTTCGGCGAAGGCGAGAGCCCGGCGTCGGGCGGCTTGCACTCGCTCATGTTCGGTGTCCGGGATCAGACCCCTGCTGCGGATCTCGTCGTACTCGGCCTCGTCTTTCCATCGCCAGGTTCCGGCTGGGTCGGTGATGAGGTCCAGCAGCAGGTCACAGGTGTCGATGCCGGTCGAGGTGCGGGTCACCGGCCGCTCAAAGTTGATCTTCCAGTGTCCGGGGCTGCCGTCGATGGGCTGGTAGTGCTGGAGGCTGAAATCCGGGTCCAAGCCGATCCAGGTGACGACAATGGTGTCCCGCCAGATCCAACGGCCGAGTTCCCATTCACCGTCGGCCAGCTCGGTGACCGCCTGGCGGCGGGCACGCTCGCCGCCGCCGGTCAACGATCTGATCCAGTTGGCCAGGGCGTAGCCGGCGGCGCCAGGCCAGGTCACGAGAACCAATTGGGTGCCGTCGTCGGCGAGGACGCGGTGCGGGGCCGCGGTCCAGACCTTGCCGTCGCGTACGTCGCGTCGGACGACGGTCGAACCTGGTTCGAAGGCAGCAGATGGCAACGGAAGGCCTCCGTTCACGAGGTGGTGCTGGGCAGGAAAGGAAGGGTGGCGTGGCGCGGCGGTGATGGTGGGGCGGCTGCGCTGCCGGGTCAGCATGGATCGCCGAGGCCGCCGAGTTGGGCCAAGCTGTGCGACCAGCGGCGGAATCCGGACTCCGGCGCCGTCTGGCAGTAGCGGCGGAACTGGTCGCGGACCTCGTCACGGCGGATTCCGCCGGTCATACGGGGCGGCCGGTACCAGGGCAGGTCCGGGTGGGCCGGCCACGAGGCGGCGAGCCGGGCACCGCCGTCGGCGGGAGACTCCAGCCCGTAGTAGATCTCGTCGACCTTGAGCGCCATGGCCGCGCCCAGGCACATCAAGCAGGGTTCGAGGTTGACCGCGAGACGCACCGGGTGCGGCCGCGGGTCGAGCCCGAGTTGCCGGTCGGCGCTGATCATGGCGAGCAGATCGGCGTGGATCATCCGCCGCTGCTGGGCCTGGTCCTGGGTGAAGGCGGTGGCGATGATGACGCCGCCGGTCTCGACGACCGCACCGATGGGCATCTCCCCGCGGGCCATGCCGTCCTCGGCCGCGGCGATCGCCGCGGCGACCAGCTCGTCCGGGGTCACGGCCGCACTCCGGCGGGCGTCATGCTCGGCGTGTATCGGGTGGTCACGCCGAACGTGTCGTCGCGCAGTTCGAGGAACGCGAGCTGCGGTACCTGCTGCGCCAGCTGACGGTACAGGTGCCGGGCGACCAGTTCAAAGGTCGGCCGGAACGCGAACAACCTGATCCACGGCCGGCGGCTGAGCTCGGCACAGCATCGGTCTAGGATCTCCGCGGTCGCATCGGTGTCGAAGAACCAGCCGTGTTCGGTCAGCTGGTCTTCGCCGAACGCGATCCCGATCCGCAGCACCACCTCGATACCGTCGCCCGCCGGGATCGGGGGAAGGCCGCGCTGGGCGCGTACCGGTGACGGCAGTCCTTGCACGGCGGTGAACCGCCGTTCGACCTCGACCACGAACGCTGCGGCCTCACCGCTGCGCTGGACAGGGCCGGCGGGAGGTGAGTGGTCTGCCCATCCGTCGAGGGAGAACGGTCGGCCATTGCTGATCTGTTCCAGGGCGGCCACGGTGTACGCGATCGTGGTGGCGGGTGGCTTCGCCGGGTCCGCCCAGACCAGCCCCGCGCATTTGTGGGGTTCCCGGTTGACCGGCTGGCCTTGCCAGCCGGCGGCGAGGAAGAAGAAGCCGAGCCGCGGGTCGTCGTGGCCGTGACGGCGGTGCACGACATGAACGAACCCAAGATTCGTCTCGGACAGGTGGATACCGGTTTCCTCGGCCGTCTCCCGGATCGCGCCGGCGATCACCGATTCCCCGCCCTCGAGGTGTCCACCCGGCAGACAGAGTTGGCCGTCGGCTTCACCGGTGCCGGCGCGTTGCAGGAGCAGGACCTGGCCGTCGGTGCGGCGCAGCAGCACGTGAACGACGACGATGGTGCCGTACCGGCTGGTCATGGGTTTCCTTTCACCTCGGCTTCCTGCCTGCTCAGATGGGGATCAACGGTTCGGTGCGGCGTTTCCCGGCCGGGTGGTTGCGGTGGCGTGGCTGACGCGCAGGTCCCAGCCGGCAAGATCAGGGCCATCGTGCGGCACGAGGGTGCAGGGGAAGGACTCGGGCGCCGGGCGGCCGGTGTGTTCCCACCGATCCAGCCAGGCCCGCAGGGTGAGCAGGGACGGCGAGGTCGGACTGTCAGCAAGGATGGTCCCGTCGGTCAGGATCACCGCCGCCGAGCTTGCCGTCGTATGGCCGATGCCTCGGATCTCGTTGCGCAGGGACACCAGACTCAGTTGCGGGTCGCCGAGCGCGGCCGTGTAGGCGCTCCAGGAGCGCCAGTCCGCCTCCATCTGCCGGTACGTTTCGGTGTGCCCGGGATGCAGTAGCTGGTCGAGGGCTGCGTGGGCACCGGTGTGCTGGGCGTCGTCGGCGGCGCGCCAGCAGATGCCGATCCAGGACGGATCGGGCTGGTGGTCGCAGTGGTCGACCCAGCGTCCGGGGATGGTCTGGGCGTCGTCGACCGCAGTCGGGGTGCTCTGGGCGTAGCCGCCGCCGGTGACGGCCTCGACGCGGGGTTGTCCGGCCGTGACGGTGATGGTGGCGATGAGGGTGGTGGACGGTAGTGCCGCGATTGGCAGGCACGCGACGATCCGCCCGCCGTCGACGACCTGCTCTACCCAGGCTTGCAGGAGCAGCGGGGGCGTGCACCAGGCGACGGCACGGTCGAAGGGGGCTGCGGCGGGGTAGCCGGCAAGGCCGTCGGCGACGTGGCAGTCGACCCCGGTGACACCGCGTTCGGCGTGGATCGCGGTGGCTCTGCGGATGAGTTCGTCGCTGATGTCGACGCTGGTGACCCGGCCCTGCGGCCCGCACAACTTTGCCAGCAGTGCGCCGCTGTACCCGGATCCGGTGCCGACCTCGAGTACCCGGTCTCCGGCATGAACCTGTAGGGCGGCCACCTCGCGGCGAATCCACTCGGGCAGCGAACGGTGCACGGTTTCGCCGTACCGCTCGTGGTTGCTGTAGATGTGGGCTGATACGGCGCCGAACGCCTGGTCGAGATCGGTCACGGCTGCTCCCTCACAGGACTGGTCAGGGGTGGGTGCGGTCGAGCGTGCGGGCATCGGTGACCCGGCGGGTGGCGTAGATGTCACCGGCTCGGGCGGTGGCGCGCCATGGCCGGGCCTTGTTCAGCGCGACGTCCAAGTCTGGGTCGGTGCGGTCGAGATCGACGCAGACCACGTCAGGGCCGTCCGGGCTGGCGCGGCGCAGCAGATAGCCGTGCGGGCCGATCAGCGCCGACGAGGCGGCCGGCGCGCATTGGGCGGGCACGGCCATGCTGACCCAGCAGCCGGTGGTGGCGGCGTGCCCGCGGGCGATGATCTCGAAGATCGGGTCTTCGGAGAAGCTGGAGAACAGCACACAGTCCACGCCGAGGTCGGCCTGTTTCATCCACAGCTCGGGAAAGTTGACCTCGATGCAGAGCAGACACCCGAAGGTGAACCCGTCCACAGTGAAGGTGCAGATGTGGTCGCCGGGGGTGTAGAAGCTGGCGACCTCGTTGTGCGACAGCAGCCGCTTGTCGTAGCGGTCGGCTAGTTGGCCGCTGTCGTTGATCACCCATAGCGAGTTGTGGGGTCGGTGGTCTCCGGTGAGTTGGTGGTTGCCGCCGGCCACGACCCACACCCCGAGTTCGCCGGCCAGTGTCATCGTGGCGGCCAACTCCTCGGCGATCGGCGCCCAGTCGATGCGCCATCCGGCGTAGTGCGGCTTGTCGGCACCCGCATAGCCGGTGAGCGCGCCTTCGGCGAAGTGGACGAGCCGGGCACCCCGGTCGGCGGCCTGCCGCATGGCGGCCCGGATCGCGGTGCCGTTGGCGGCTGGGTCGACGGTGACGAGTGTCTGCGCGATGGCGATGCGAATCCGGTCGGCCATGCTCACCGCCGCTCGGAGGCCGGGTCGCCGGTCTCCCCGAGCCGGCTGCGCAGGTGCGCCGCGAGCGCGTGGACCTCGCCGGGGTCGGGGCAGCCGTCGTCGAGGTACGTCCACGGCAGCGCCCCGCCGGGGTGCGGGTCCACCACCGGTCGGGGCACGACGTGGGCGTGCAGATGGGGCACTTTGTTGCCGAGGATCTCGTAGTTCAGCTTGGCGGGCTCCAGCAGGTCCTGCAGGGCCCGGCCGACGGTGAGCATGTCGGCGAAGAACAGCTGGGCGTCGGCGGGGTCGAGGTCGGTGGGTTCACAGACGTGGCCGTCGCGCCAGATCACCCAGCAGTAGCCGCGCATCTGCCCGATCGTGGCCAGGTAGGCGTTGGCGACCTGCCCGGTGTAGATGCGTACGCCCCAGGCCGGGTCCTCGTTGGCGACGAAGGCGCACAGGACGCAGCCGGCCCCGTCCTTGGTCGCCGGCCAGTCGTCCGGCCACCGGCTCCACCC
Organism: Actinoplanes sp. ATCC 53533; assembly: GCF_003947245.1. Taxonomy (NCBI): domain Bacteria; kingdom Bacillati; phylum Actinomycetota; class Actinomycetes; order Micromonosporales; family Micromonosporaceae; genus Actinoplanes; species Actinoplanes sp. ATCC 53533. The sequence continues at coordinate 29,173 of NZ_QHHV01000135.1, forward strand.
TGTTCGCTGTTCGGTCACGTGTGGTGCCTCCGTTCGTGCTCTGGCCCGGCGAATGGACGCGCAGGGCGGTTTACTGCCATCCGCTGATCTGCAGCCCGGTGCTGTTTCGCCAGACGTCGATGCTGGCGACTGTGTACGGCACCGTGTTGGATGGCAGGTCGTTGATGGACGACCAGCGGAGTTCGGCACATTTGTGCGGCTCGCGGTTGACCGGTTCGCCGTGGCGGCGGGCATCGAACTCGGCC
>NZ_QHHV01000136.1:0-69981 GCF_003947245.1 Actinoplanes sp. ATCC 53533
TGGTTGCTGTGGCCGTACTGGCCCATCCGGACGTCGCGGGCCTCGTACATCTCGTGGATCGGGCCGCCGTAGGAACCGTAGAAGGTGGCCGTCTCCGGGGTCGCGAAGAACTTGTCCAGCTTCTTGGCCAGGCCGTCCCGGCCGCCGTACAGGTTGGCCAGGCCCTGACCGTCCTGGGGCACGTGGAACGCCATGTTCCAGCCGTCGGTCTCGGTGTAGTCGTAGCCCCAGACCCGCGGGTCGTAGGTGGACGGCGGGTTGCGCCAGGCACCCGCGGAGTCCTTGCCCTGGAAGAAGTCCACCGAAGGGTCGAACATGGTCACGTAGTTCTGTGCCCGGTTGCGGAAGTATTCGGCCTGCTCGGCGTACTCCTTGGCCTTGGGCCCGCCCTTCTTCGCCAGCGCCTCGGCCATGTTCGCGATGCCGTAGTCGTTGATGTAGCCGTCCATCGCCCACGACATCGCCTCCCCGGTCGCGTCGCTCGGCGTGTAGCGCTTGAAGATCGAGCTCGCCAGGCCCTTGCGGCCGACGTTGGCGTTCGGCGGCGCGACCGTCGCGTTCCGCACCGCGGCCCGGTAGGCCGTCTCCGCGTCGATACCCGGCACCCCCTTGAGGTACGCGTCCGCGAACGCCACGTCCGAACTCGTGCCGACCATCAGGTTGGCGTAGCCCGGCGCCGACCAGCGGGAGATCCAGCCGCCGTCGCGGAACTGCTGGACGAACCCGTCGACCATCTCGCCCGCCTGCCCCGGCGTCAGCAGCGAGTACGCCGGCCAGGTCGTGCGGTACGTGTCCCAGAAGCCGTTGTTGAGGTAGACCTTGCCGTCCTTGACCGGGGCACCGGTCTGGGTCGGCGTGCTCGCCGGGCTGGTCACCGCGGACTGCACGGTGTGCTTGTAGACGGGCTGGGCGGCGCTGCCGGTATTTTCGAAGCCGGAGTTGGGGTAGAGGAACAGCCGGTACAGGTTCGAGTAGAGCGTGGTGAGCTGGTCGGCGGACGCGCCCTCGACCTCGACGGTGCGCATCTTGGCGTCCCACAGCGCCTGGGCCTGGTCCCGGACCGAGGCCAGGGTGGCGTCGGCGGCGATCTCCAGGTCCAGGTTGTGCCGGGCCTGCTCGACGCTGATCAGCGAGGTGGCGATCCGCATCCGCACGGTCTTGTTCCGCGTGGTGTCGAACTTGAGGTAGCCGGTGGACGGACGGTTGCCGGTGGGCAGCATGCCGCTCGCGGTGACCGGGGCGTCGACGGTGGCGTACATGAACATCCGGGTCCAGCCGGCGGACAGGCCGCCGCTGTTGACGTCCGACCAGCCGGAGACCGTGCGGTTCGCGGCGTCGACGGTCAGCCCGGCGTTGTTGTTGACGTTGTCCAGGATGAGGTTCGAGCTGTCCCCGGTGAAGGTGAACTCGAACAGCGCGGCGTGGTCGGTCGGCGCGAGCTCGGTCTTGATCCCGTTGTCGAAGGTGACGCCGTAGTAGTACGGCTTCGCCACCTCGTTCTCGTGGCCGAAGGCCAGCGCCCGGTTGGCCCGGCCGGCGTCGGGCACGCCGTTCGCGGCGCTCGGCATCACCTGGAAGGTCTGCCGGTCACCCATCCACGGGCTGGGCTGGTGGCTGGCGGAGAAGGCCTGCAGGGTCGGGCGGTTCGCGGCGTTGTTCTGGCGGTGGTACTCGTACAGCCAATTCGTGGTGCCGGCGTTGGTGACCGGGGTCCAGAAGTTGAAGCCGTGCGGCACCGCGGTCGCGGGGAAGTTGTTGCCTCGGGAGAAGTCACCCGACGACTGCGTGCCGCGGCGCGTCTCCGCGTACTCCGAGAGGTGTTCCTTCGGCCGGGGCGCCGGGACCTCGGCGAGCGCGATGTCGTCGTACCAGGCCCGGAAGGCGGTGGGACCGCTCGGCTTGTCGTACGCGATCAGGATGCGGTCGACGGTCTTGCCCGCCGCGACCTCGCCGATCCGCGCGGTCCGCTTGTTCCACTGTCCGGTGTAGAGCGTCTGCGACGCGCCCTGCGCGGCGGCGCTGACCACGATGCCGTTCTGGTCGACGGCCTTGAGCTCCGACAGGAAGGTGCCGTCGGTGAAGGCCAGGTCGACCGCGGTGTACGTGGCGGGGTTCGACAGGTCCTCGCGGTTGAACTCCGGCAGCACCAGGTAGGACAGTTCGGTGTCGGCGGTGACCGCGACGTCGACGTCGAAGACCTTGTTGGCCGAGTGGCCGCGGCCCTCGGCGGTGTGCCGGCCGGCGATCTGGAACGCCCTGAGCCCGGTGTAGCCCACGCCCGCCTTCGCGGTGGGAGAACTGCCCGGCCCCCGGCCGATCCGGCTCTGCATCGGCCCGGCCGGCGGCGGGGTCACGTTGGCGTCGGCGAGCTCGAGGTCGGCGAGCTGGGTGAGGTTGCCGGACGGGTGCCCGGTGATGGTCAGCCGGTAGATCGGAAACGAGGCGGGGTCGGCGACGGTGTAGGTCTTGGTCTGGAAGCGGGCGGTGAAGGCCTGTCCGGTCTGGGTGTCGACCGTGGTCCAGGTGGTGCCGTCGGCGGAGCCCTGCAGGGTCCAGTCCCGTGGGTCGCGCTCGGGCGCGTCGTTGGCGGAGGTCAGCGCGTACTTGATGACCTCGGCGGGGGCGTCGAGCGTGTATTGCGCCCAGCTGGTCGGGGTGTCGACCAGCCACTTGGTGGCCGGGTCGCCGTCGTTGAGGTTGCCGCCGCCCTCGTTGCTGATCGGTTCCGCGTTGACCGCGACGGCTGTGACGTGGCCGCGCAGGCTGCCCGGCATTCCCACGGTCAGGTTGCCGTCGACGCCGTCGCTGCCGGCCGCCGCGTCGACCGTGTCGGTCCAGGTGGGTTGGGGATCGTCGGTTTCGAACGACGAGCCGAACGAGGCGGCGGCGGCCGCCAGGGCGGCACCGCCCGTGGCGACGGCTGCCGCAGCCGTGACCAATGTGACGGATAACAGGGCGACACCCCATCGTGGCCGGTGCATGCCGTCTCCTTCTCGGGGCTGCTTCTTACTCTTAGGGATGTTTCACGGGATCCGACACATCGTCACTTCTAAGTCTCTCGATGCGCAAGGGTTTCGACCGCACATGAACGCTCACGATTGACATCGATGTCAATTTACCGGCTATCCTGCCCTTGCGCCTGATCCGGGCCTTCCCATAAGGTCAAACGGGCGGAGCGGGGCCTGTGTGCGAACGTGTCCGTTTAGCGGTGCTGGGGCAGCTCGGCCAGCCAGCGCTCGACCTCGGCGGGCGAGCGCAGCAACACCACGGGCGGCATCGCCGGGTCGGCCTGCCAGGCCCGCATCCGCCGCCGCTTGCGGCCGAACGACTGGAATTGCCAGACGACGAGGTTGTCCGTGGACAGGAACAGGTTGCGCATCCGCTCCCGGTTGCCGTTGCAGATCTCCGTCCGCAGCACGATCCGGCGCGCGGTGCGCCGGAGCAGCCGGCCCAGCGAGCGCCATCGCGGGAAGTCCAGCCCCACGACCAGGTCGGCCCGGCCCAGCGGGAGGTCCTTCCAGATGCTGTAGGCCGAGTCGAGCACCCAGGAGTCGGTCGCGCAGATGGCCGCGATCCGCTCCCGCTGCACCTCGTCCGGCACCGCGACCCACCCCGGCTCCCAGGTGAGGTCGTCCACCGAGTGGTACGGCAACTCCAGCCGCCGCCCGATCCGCGCCGCCAGTGTCGACTTGCCGGATCCGGTCACCCCGTAGACGAGAATGCGGCGCATCCGGCACAGGCTAGCCGACCAGCCCTTCCCCGTACGCCAGGATCACCAGCTGGACCCGGTCCCGGACGCCGAGCTTGGCGATCGCCCGGGTGATGTGGGTCTTCGCGGTCAGCGGGCTGATCACCAGCTCGCGGGCGATGTCCTCGTTGGACAGCCCGGTGGCGACCAGGCTCACCACCTCACGCTCGCGGGCGGTCAGCGCCGCCAGTCGCGCGCCACCGGCCGGCACCGCGGCCGGCCGGTGGGCGAACTGCCTGATCACCCGGCGGGTGACACTGGGCGAGAGCAGCGCCTCGCCGGCCGCCACCACCCGGACGGCGTGCCGCAGCCCGTCCGGGTCGATCTCCTTGGTGAGGAAGCCGCTCGCGCCCGCCTCCAGCGCGGCGAAGACGTACTCGTCGGTCTCGAAGGTGGTCAGGATGATCACCCGGCAGTCCCGCAGCTCCGGGTCCGCCGTGATCCGCCGGGTCGCGGCGATCCCGTCCAGGCCGGGCATCCGGATGTCCATCAGCACCACGTCCGGGCGCAGCGTGCAGGCGGTCCGCACCGCCTCGTCCCCGGTGGCCGCCTCGCCGGCCACCACGATCTCCCGATCGCGCTTGAGCAGACTGCGGAAGCCGGCCCGGACCAGGTGCTGGTCGTCGGCGAGCAGGACGGAGACGGTCATGCTCAGGCCGCGATCGGGATCGTCGCGCGGACGGTGAAACCGGCACCCGGCCCCGGCCCGGCGGTCAAGGCTCCGCCCAGCGCCGCGACCCGTTCGCGCATCCCCATGATCCCGTGCCCCTCCGTGATCCCCGCGTTGCCGGCGCCGTCGTCGGCGACCTCCACTGTGACGCTCGCCGGGGTGTAGTGCAGGGTCACCGTCACCCGGGTGGCTTCCGCATGGCGCACCGTGTTCGTCAGCGCCTCCTGCACTACGCGGTAGACCGCCGTCGCTACCGGCGCCGGCACCTCGGGCCGTTCGCCCAGCTCGGTGACGCTCACCGCCACCCCGGCGGCCCGCACCTGATCGGTCAGGCCGGCCAGCCCCTCCAGCCCGGCGGCCGGGGTCTCGATCCGATTGCCCTCGCGCAGCACGTCCACCAGCGACTTCAGGTCGCTCATCGCCCGGCCCCGGACGTCCTGGGCCAGCCGCAGGGCGTCGCGCGCCTCCTCCGGCTCCTCGTCGAACGCGTCCAGCGCCACGTTGAGGTGCACACCCACCACGGCGAGCGTGTGCGACACCACGTCGTGCAGATCCCGGGCGATGCCGACGCGCTCCTCGGCGCGCCGCCGCAACGCGTCCAGCTCCTGCTCGTGCAGCGACTGCCGCAGCCGCGCCGCGACCTCGTCCTGCCAGCGCCGGGTGCTGCGGTACGCCAGCGCGACCGCCAGCGCCGCGGCCAGCCAGAGCGCCTCGCCACCGAGCTGACCGAGCACCCGGTCGGACGGCAGCTGCTCGACGACACCGTCCCAGATCAGGCCGTACGCGATGGTGAAGATGCCGATCGCCACGGCCGCCCGCAGCCGCCCGACGAGGGCAAGCGCCACGAAGGCCGCGGTCGACGGCCACGCCCAGCCGGCGCCGATCAGGTGCGACGTGTGCATGGCGATCGTGCCGCACACGCTGACGATCAGCACGGTGAGCGGCCACCGGCCGACCAGGAGCATCAGCGCGGACAGCCAGAACGCGACCGTGCCGGTCATGACGATGTCCAGGTTTCCACCGGTGACGGCGAGGCCGGCCGGGATGCCGACGAGGGTCAGCAGCGCGGCGACCCAGGGCAGTGAGCGCGGCATGGTGGTCACCTTCCCGTCCCTGTGACCGGCCGCAGCGGGCGCAGCGGCCGCAATGCGACGAAGCTGAGGAAGGCGGCCGTCACCCACAGGGTGAGCCGCCGGGCCAACGAGACGAGCGTCTCATGGTCGGCGATGCCCAGTCGTGGTCCCGCCACGACGTCCAGCGCGGCGAGCGCGGCCAGGGCGCCGACCCCGGCGGTGAGCAGGTACAAATGGCGTCTCATGGTCTCGGTCATGGCAGCGAAACTAGGTCCGGCGGCGGTCCCGCCGCGTCGTCCCGGCGCCGTCTTTCGCGGCGACTCCTCAGGAGTACGGGGCTACACCAATCGGTGTACGTCGTTCTAGGCTGACCGCGTGATCAACGAAGGCACCGCCGCCGACGTGCTCGCCTCCTACGGCCGTTTCCCGCTCCGTCCCGGGCTCACCTCCTCGGAGCTCGCCGCGGTCGAGCAGGAGTTCGGATTCTCCTTCGCCGACGACCACCGTGCCTTCCTGGCCGCGGGCCTGCCGTTCGGGCGAGGCTGGCCGGACTGGCGCGACGGCGACCGCGGGCAGCTCCGCGAGAGGCTCGCCCTGCCGGTGGAGGGGGTGCTCTTCGACGTCGCGGAGAACGGCTTCTGGTACGAGGGCTGGGGCCAGCAGCCGGCCGAGACCGCCGAGGCCGTGGCCGCCGCCCGCCGCTCGCTGATGACCGTCCCGCGGCTGGTGCCGGTCTATTCGCACCGCTACCTGCCGGCGGGGCGCGGCACGTCCGGGCACCCGGTGCTGTCGGTGATGCAGACCGACATCATCAGCTACGGCGCCGACCTGACGGCCTACCTCCGGCACGAATTCGGCGGCGAACCGCTGAAGCCGGGCCGGGCCACCGTCACCTTCTGGCGCGACCTCGTGGGTTAGTACTGTTGGCGTGCTTCCGTTTCACCCGAGAGTTGGAGCGGCCCCGCCATGAAGTACACCGTCTCGATGGAGATCGCCCTGCCGCGGGAGAGGGTGGCCCAGCTGCTCGCCGACCCGGCACACCTGCCGAAGTGGCTACGAGGGCTGGTGCTGCATGAGCCGCTGAGCGGGGCGCACGGGCAGGTCGGCACCAAGTCGCGGGTGGTGCTGCGGATGGGGCAGCAGACGTTCGAGGGCACCGAGACCATCACGCGCCGGGACCCGGTGGACCTGCACGGGATCGCGAGGGAGAGCGTCGTCCATTTCGACCGCGAGATCGTCGGCGAGGGCATGTGGAGCGCCGCGCGCGAGCGGCTGACCGAAGCCGGCCCGGAGACGACGCTCTGGGTGAGCGAAAACGAGTACCGGTTCAGCGGCTTGCTGATGCGGCTGGTGGGGCTGTTGATGCCCGGCGCCTTCCGCAAGCAGTCGCTGCTGCACATGCGGGACTTCAAGGCATTCGCCGAGCACGGAGAGGACGTCCGCGAGGCGAAGGGCTGAATCGCGGTCTGCCCGAGACCACCGTCAATGCGACTCGGCTCATCATCGGGTGAACGCGAGGTCTGAATGCCGCCAGACCAGCGTCCGGTTCTCGATCACTGTGGTGGCATGACAACGGTTCTTGACGGCAAGGTGGCATTGGTAACGGGTGGCAGCCGGGGCATCGGCGCCGGCGTCGCGGCGCGGCTGGCCGAGGACGGCGCCGATGTGGTGCTGACCTATCAGCACCGCGACGATCGGGCCGCCGCCGTGGTGAAGGAGATCGAGGGTTTCGGGCGCCGCGGGCTGGCGGTGCGGGTGGACTGCGCGGATCCGGCGGCGGTGACCGCTGTGGTGGACCGGGCGGTCGCCGAGTTCGGGCGGCTGGACATCCTGGTCAACAACGCGGCGCTGTTCCTGGTCGGTCCGGTGGAGGAAATCGGGCTGGCCGAGTTCGACCGGACGATCGCGGTCAACGTGCGGGCGCCGTTCGTCGCGTCGAAGGCCGCGGCCCGGCACATGGGCGACGGCGGGCGGATCATCACCATCGGCAGCAACATGGTGGAGCGGACGGTGTTTCCGGGGTTCTCGCTGTATTCGATGAGCAAGACCGCCCTGGTGGGTCTCACCAAGGGTCTCAGCCGGGACCTCGGCCCGCGCGGCATCACCGTCAACCTGGTCAACCCGGGCGCGACCGACACCGAGTTGAACCCGGCCGACGGCCCGGCCTCGGCCACCATCAGCGGCTTCACCGCGCTGGGCCGCTACGGGACGCCGGCCGAGATCGCGACCGCGGTCGCCTACCTCGCCGGTGACGGCGCCCGGTACGTCACCGGGGCCACGATCAACGTCGACGGCGGATTCACGGTCTGACGAGTGCGGCGGCCCGGGTGGGCGGTCAGGGGGCGGTCAGTCCGCGTCGCGTTTCGCGCGGGCGCGGCGCTTGCCCTCGTGCATGGCCGCCACCCGGGCCACCGGGATGGTGTGGCCCTCCGCGACCAGCCCGGCGTCCAGCGGCTGCGGCGCCGGCATGTGCGCCGTCCACGGATCGCTGCCGTTCAGCAGCTCCGGAGCCGTCCGCACGGTGAAGTCGGCTGGTGTCACGTCGTCGAGCACCTCCCAGCCCACCGGGAAGGACACCGGCAACCCGGGCCGCACCCGCGGGCTGTACGCCGCCACCACGCTCGCGCCCCCGGAGCGGGTCGCGTCGAGGAAGACCTTGCCGTGCCTGTCCTCGCGGATGAACGCGGTCGTCGCCAGCTCGGGATCGAGGCGTTCGGCGCGCGCCGCGACGGCCCGGGTCGCGGCGGCCACGTCCCAGGTGGCGGCGCTGCCGTCGAGCGGGACGAAGATGTGCACGCCCTTGGCGCCGCTGGTCTTCACCGCACCCGCCAGCCCGGAGTCGGCCAGCGCCCGGCGCACCAGGTGGGCGGCCCGGATCACGACGTCGAAGCCGGCGCCCTCCGGCGGGTCCAGGTCCATGATCAGGTGGCTCGGATGGTCGCGGTCGGCGGTCGTCATGAGCGTGGGGTGATATTCGACCGCTCGCTGGTTGGCGAACCAGAGCAGCGTGCGGCGGTCGTTGCAGAGGGCGTACTGCACCTCGCGGTGTGACGCCTCGGCCCACACGGCCGTTCGCGGCACCCACTCCGGCGTGTACTTGGGGAGGTTTTTCTGCATGAACTTGTCCTGCCCGCGCAGCACCCGGATCACCGACAGCGGGCGGTCGCGCAGGACGCCGAGGATCGGATCGTGCACCGCGTCGAGGTAGTCGACCAGGTCCCGCTTCGTCGCCTCGGCGCCGGGGAAGAGCTCCTGGTCCAGGTTCGTCAGGGGTACGCCGGCCCGTTCCTCTTTGTCCGCCATGGCCTCATCCTGCCCGCACCAGGCTCAGCGCGGGAAGGACCATCGCGAGGGTCAGCACCACATACACGCCGCCGAGGAAGAACTGGCCGTGCCGGGTGGCGATGACCGCGCCCACGAACGGCAGCACCACCGCGACCAGGGCCGCCACCAGCAGGGTGCCCGGCTCCCGTTCGGGCCCGGTGAGACCCCAGCCGACCAGCAGCGACACCGAGACGAGCCACAGCAGGGTGACGAGCGTGACCTTGAGCGCGACCTCGGTGCGCAGCGCGGCGGCCCGCCGGTCCGCGCGGATCTCACTCGCCGACCTGAGCCCGACGTCGATGCGCGACAGCGGCGCCCGCTCGATCTCCAACGTCACAAGCAGCACTCTAGGGGAGCTGCGGGCCGGATGCCCGGCTCCGTCACCGCATCGTGAACAGCCGGGTCAGCGGGGCGGGCGCTCGCCGCTGCCGCGGGCGATGACGGAGGTGGAGATGACGATCGATCGCGCCGGGACCGCGAGCCCGCTGATGCGCTCGTACGCCAGCCGGGCCGCCTCCCGGCCCATCGCCACCGCGTCGTGCGCCACCACCGTCGTGCCGATCACCTCGGCCAGGTCGAAGTCGTCGAAGCCGATCAGCGCGGGCGGGTCCGGCCGGTCCTTGAGCACCCGCAGCGCGCCGGTGGTCAGCCGGTTGTTGGTGGTGAACAGCGCGGTCGGCGCCGGGTCGAGCGCCAGCAGCTCCCGCACCGTCTCCTCGGCCCGCCGCACGTCGTGCACGTCGGTGCGCAGGTAGGGCTCCCACTCGGTGTTGCCGGCCGCGCGCATCGCCGCCTGGAAGCCCTCGATCCGCCCGCGCTGCGGCACCGTCCGGGCCAGGTCGGCGACCATCGCGATGCGCCGGTGCCCGCCCCTGAGCAGATGCTCGGCGGCGGCCCGCGCCCCGCCCGCGTTGTCGATGACCACCACGTCGGCGGCGACCCCGTCCGGCGGCCGGTCCAGGAAGACGAACGGCACGCCGCGGTTGCCCTCGATCGCCAGGTATGCGTGCCTGTCCGCGCTCGGCACCAGCAGCAGCGCCCGGACCCGGCGTTCGAGGAAGGTGTCGATCAGCGCCCGTTCGAGCTCCGGGTCCTCGTCGTTGTTGGCGGTCACCAGTTGCAGCCCGTGCTGGCGCAGCTCGCGCTCGATGCCGCTGGCCACGGCCGAGTAGAACGGGTTGGTCAGGTCGCCGCTGATCAGCGCCACCAGCGCCGAGGTCGCACCCCGGCGCAGCTCGCGCGCGATGCCGTTGAGCCGATAGCCGAGCTGGTCCGCCGCGTCGCGAACCCGGCGGCCGGTGTCCTCGGCCACGTTGGGCTCGCTGTTCAGCGCCCGCGATGCCGTCTTGAGGCTGACCCCGGCCAGCGCGGCCACCTGGGTCAGCGTCGGCCGGCGGGCGGCCGCTTCGTCGACGGCGGACCGGGATGCGGGCATTGTGCTCCGAACTGTGGGCGAGGGGGCGGTGCGAAGGCGGCTCAGGCGGCAATTATGACATCGAGGCCGACCGGGGCGGCTGGCCCGGCCCGGCGGAACGGCGCGGCGGACCAGCCGTTCGGACCGCTGCGGAGATCCCCAAAAACACTACTGTCTGTAGTCTCTGACCGTTTTGGTTCGGGCGAGGAATGGTAGTTGGAGGCGTTATGTCGGGCACTATTGCCGCCGGACGGGATCGGTACTTCGACACTCTGCGTGCTGTGGCCATCGTCCGGGTCGTGCTGTTCCACGCCTTCCCGGTCGCCGCGCTCGAGTTGGTCTTCCCGTCGATGGGCGTCATGTTCGCCCTCGGCGGCTCGCTCATGGTCAAGTCGCTGGACCGTTCCGCGGCCCGGGCGGTGCGCAGCCGGGTCCGCCGGCTACTGCCCGCGCTGTGGGTGATGGCGCTCATCCTCGTACCGCTGATGATCCAGCGCGGCTGGCCGGACCGGCCGTCGTGGCCGCACCTGCTGCTCTGGGTCCTGCCGATCGCGGACCCGCCGGCGAGCGAGTTCGGCTATCCGGCCGCCGGGGTGCTCTGGTATCTGGTCACCTACCTGTGGCTGGTCCTGCTCTCGCCGCTGCTGCTGCGGCTCTACCGCCGGTGGAACCTGCCGACCGTGCTGCTGCCGCTGTTCGGGCTGATGCTGCTGACCGCGTACCCGGACACCTTCGGAACCACCGCCGGCTGGGTCGTGCAGAACGTGCTCGCGTTCGGGTCCTGCTGGATCCTCGGCTTCGCGCATCGCGAGGGCGATCTCGCCAAGCTCCGGCCCGCGGTGGTCCTGGGCCTGGCCGCCGCCTGCGTCACGGGCGGCCTCGGCTGGGCGTACCTGCACCCCGCGGACACCGGGATGGACCTGACCGGCCTGCCGGTCGCGTACGCGGTCTTCTCGATCGGCTTCGTGCTCGCGCTGCTGCGCTGGGCGCCGCGGATGGACTGGCTCGCCCGGGCCCGGCCGCTGACCGGCTTCGTGTCGATGGTGAACAACCGGGCCGTGACCATCTACCTGTGGCACAACGTGGCCATCACCATCGCCGTCTGGCTCTTCGACCCGCTGAAGCTGTGGCGGATCCCCACCCAGGGCCTGGAGAGTGCCGTCGACTTCAGCATCGCGCTCGCCGCGCTCGCCGTGGTCGTGCTCGTCCTCGGCTGGGTCGAGGACGTCGCGGCCCGCCGGCCACCGGGCTTCTCGCCGTTCGTGAAGCGGCGCCTGCCTCGGCAGCCCCCGGTCGCGGTGCAGGCTCCCACCCCGGTGGCCGCCGGCTAGGCAGCGGCCCGGTCAATATGATCGGCCGGGTGACGGTGATTCGCTCGAGAGAGCCCGCTGACCTGCCGGCCTGCGTGACGACGTTGCGCGCGGTGCACGAGAGGGACGGCTATCCGCTCAACTGGCCCGCCGACCCGGTCGCCTGGCTCACCCCGCCGGGCACCCGCCGGGCGTGGGTCGCGGTCGACGGCGAGACCGTCGCCGGGCACGCGATCGTGACCGGGGAGGGCGAGGTGAGCAGGCTCTTCGTGAGCCCGGGGCGGCGCGGGGCCGGTCTCGCGGGGGAGCTGATCGACCGGGCCCGGTCGGCTCACGGCGGCGAACTCGTCCTCGAGGTGGCCAACGACGCCGCGGCCGCGTATTACGAGCGGACCGGCTGGATCTTCGTGGCCGCGGGCCCGGCCGGCTGGACCGCGCCCGACGGCAGCCCGGTCACGCTGCGCCGCTACCGATCATCGTGAGAGCCGGCGGACGGTCTCCTCGGGGGCCAGCCGCCGCTCCGCCGGCCAGGTCGGCCGGCACCTGATCCAGCACACCGAGCCGCCCGGCGGTCCCACGTGTCCCGGACTCACTGTTCCCACTGTCACCATGCCCGACATTGAAAACCCGCCCACAGCGAAGACACAGATGACGCACAGTGAGGCTTGGTTGGCTACTGGGAGACATTGGGCGAGGAAAGGCGACGATCGTGCAGGAGCAAGGGGATCAGGACAACGCCGCATACGTGCGCCGGGTGCATGACAAGGGGTTGCAGTTCGACCTGCGGACCATGTCCCGCCGCCGGCTGCTCGCCGCCTTCGGCGGGGCGGGCGCCCTGGCGATCGTCGGCGGGACGGCGGCCTGCGGCAGCACGACCGACACCGGGAGCACGTCGACGGCCAGCGCCAGTGCCAGCACCAGCACCAGCACCGCCGCCGGCACCGCTACCGAGGTCGCTTCGGAGACGGCCGGGCCGTACCCGGCGGACGGCTCGAATGGGCCCGACGTGCGGACCGAGTCGGGCATCGTGCGCAAGGACATCCGGAAGTCGTTCGGTAGTTCGAGCGGGACCGCGGCGGGCGTTCCGCTGGAGTTCTCGCTCGTCGTGTCCGACCTCACCGGTAAGGCGATCACCGGGGCGGCGGTTTACGCCTGGCACTGCGACCGGGACGGCAACTACTCGCTGTATTCCGAGGGGATCACCGACCAGAACTACCTGCGCGGGATCCAGGAGACCGACGCCACCGGCACCGCCACCTTCACCAGCATCTTCCCGGCCTGCTACTCGGGCCGGTGGCCGCACATCCACTTCGAGGTGTACTCGTCGCTGGCGAACGCCACCAGCGGTGACGGCCCCATCGTCAAGACCTCCCAGATCGCGCTCCCGGAGGACGTGTCCGACGTCGTCTACGCGACCGACGGCTATAGCAAGAGCATCTCGAACATGAGCCAGGTCAGCCTCGCCACCGACAACGTCTTCGGCGACGACTCGGGCGTCACCGAGCTGGCCACCGTCACCGGCAGCGTCGCCGCCGGCTACGTCGCCAAGCTGGCGATCGCGATCGACCCGTCCGGCGAGGAGACCGGCGGCGGCGACGCCCCCGCCGGTGGTGGCGGCGCTCCGCCGTCCGGCGCCCCGCGCCCCGCGTCTTCCTGACCGGATGGTCCCGCCCGGCCGGGGCCGGCCGGGCGGGACGCCGTTCACACCTCGGTGGTCAGCTCGTAGATCTCCGTCGTCGGATGCCCGGCCCGCTCGTGGATCCGCTGCACCGCTTCCTTGCTCGGCCCGGTCGACAGGCAGAACACCTTGCCCTGCTCCGGGTCGAGCCAGGCCCGCTCGAAGTGCACCCCCTCCTCGGCCTCGATCTTCAGGTCGGCGGCGTGCGCCGCGTCCAGCTCCGCCGAGGTCACCCCGTGGAACCCGCTGTGCACGTCCATGAACTTCGCCATCGAACTCGTCCCCCTCCGCTCGGTTTCCGGCCCCAGCCTGCGCGGACGGGCTCCGTCGGACATCGGTCATTACACCTAGGAAGGCCGGCCGGGTCGGCCTAGAGTCACGCCATGCGCGCCCCGAGCCACGTGCTGGTCGGCCGCGACGACCTGCTGGCCCTCGCGGACCGCCGGCTCACGGCGACCGCCGCCGGCCATGGCGAGTTGCTCTTCCTCGCCGGCGAGGCCGGCATCGGCAAGACCCGCCTGCTGACCGAGATCGCCGGCCGGGCCGCGGCGCGCGGTTTCCGGGTGGTCGGGGTGGCCGCGTTCCCCGCGGACACCGACGTCGCCGGCGGCCTGATCGCGGACGCGCTCTCCGCATTCGGTACGCGCACAGCGAAGCTCCTCGGCCAGTCCCACGACGGCGACAGTCACCGGCAGCGCCGCCTGCTCGTGACCGGCCTGGCCGACGCGCTCGCCGAGGCCGGTGCCGGATCGGTGCCGCAGCCGCAGCCGCAGCTGATGACCGGATCGGGGCCGGAGCCGCAGCCGGTGCTGCTGACCTGTGAGGACCTGCACTGGGCGGACGACCTGACCCTGCAGACCCTGGCCCGGCTCGCCCACCGGCTGCCCGCGCTGCCGATGCTCATCATCGGCACATACCGCAGCGACGAGCTCTACCCCCGGGTCCCGATGCGCGAATGGCGCACCCGGCTGCTCAATCAGCGGCACGCCGAGGAGGCCCGGCTGTCCCGGCTGAGCCCCGCGGACACCGCCGCCCTGGCCGCCGCGATCTCCGGCACCGTCCTGCCCGCCACGGTGACCGGCGCGATCTTCGCCCGCAGCGACGGCATCCCGCTGCACGTCGAGGAGTTCCTCGCCACGGTCGGCGCGGCGGCGGCGCTGCCGGACACCCTCGCGGACGCGGTGCTGGCCCGGGCCGCCTCGCTGAGCGCGCCCGCCCGGTCCCTGGCCGGCACCGCGTCGGTGATCGGCCGCTCCTTCGACGTGGACCTGCTCACCGCGATCACCGGCGAGCCCGCGGACGCGATCGACGCCGGGCTGCGCGAGCTGGCCGAGCGGTTCTTCGTCCAGCCGCACCCCGACGGGTTCACCTACGACTTCCGGCACGCCCTGATCCGCGACGCCCTGCACGCCGACCTGCCCCCGCTCCGCCGCCGCGAACTGCACGCCCGCGCGGCTGAGGCGGCGCTGGCGGCGGGCTTCTCCGACGCCTTCGTGAGCGACCAGTACGAGCGCGCCCACCGCCCCGCCGAGGCGCACCGGTGTGCGGTGACCGCGGCGGCCGGGGCGGTGCGGATGTCGGCGCACCGCGAGGCGGTTGAGCTGTACCGGCGGGCCTTGCGGACCGCGCCGGCCGACCTCCCGGCGGCCGGGCACGCCACGCTGCTGACGTCGCTCGGTGCCGAACTCGCGGCGGTCGACGAGAACAGCGATGCGGAGGAGACGTTGCTGCGGGCGTACCGGATGCGTCTGGAGCTGGGGGACGCGCTCAGCGCGGCCGATCTCGTGCCGCAACTCGTCGCGGTCCGGCACCTGCTCGGCGCGGGCCTGGACGAGCGCACCCGCCTGCTGCGCGAGGGCCTCGACCTGATCGCGGAGCACTCCGGCGAGCGGGCCCAGGAGATCCGCGCCGGGCTGCACGCGGCCCTGGCCGCGGCCTACATGCTGGACCGCCGGCTGGAGGAGGCCACCGAGGTGGGCGTGCTGGCCGAGGCGTTCTCGATCGAGGACTGCGACCACCCGCTGCGCTGCCACCTCGGCGGGACGCTGGGCTCGATCCTGGTCTTCGGCGGCCGGATGGACGAGGGCTGGCAGATGCTGGCGAACGCGATCGGCCGGGCTCGCCGCCGCGGCCTGGAGGCGGAGGCGGCCCGCGGCTACCGGATGCTCGGCTCATCCGCGTCGGTGCTGGTCGAATACGACCGGGCCCGGCGGTGGCTGGCCGAGGGGATCGCGTACGCGGAGTCGGTCGAGCGCTTCAACGACCGGCACTACATGGCCGCCCACCTGGCCCACGTGGACTGGGCCGAGGGCTCGTGGGAAGCGGCCGAGACCGGCGCCACCCGCGCGCTGGCCGACGGGCGGGGCATCACCACCCGGATCACGGCGCTGCACGTGCTGGGCTATGTGGCGCTGGGGCGGGCCCGCTGGGACGCGGCGGCGGAGAGCATGCGCGAGGCGGCCGCGCTCGGCGAGGCGATGGGCGAGCTGCAGCGGGTCTCCCCGGCCTGGTGGGGCCTGGCCTCGATCGCGCTGCTGCGCGGCGAGGCGGGCGAGGCGATCGGCTGGTGCGAGCGCGGCTACAGCGCGTCGGCGAAGGTCCGGGACGCCGCCTATCTGTTCCCGTACGTGGTGACCGGGGTCCGGGCCTACCTGGCGACTCGGGACCTGACCGGCGCCCGGGACTGGCTGGCCCGGACGGCGGCGCTGCTCGGCAAGCGGGAGATCCCGGGCACGCTGGGGGCGATCGACCACGGTGCCGGGCTGGTGCACCTGCATGAAGGACAGACCGGCAAGGCGCGGGCCGAGCTGGAGCGGGCCGCCGCGTTCTGGCGGGGGCGGCGGCGCTTCTGGGAGGGTACGCAGGCAGTGTCGGACCAGGCCCGGTGCGCGCACCGCTCCCGGCGCCCGGCGGACGCGGCCCGGCTGTCGGACCAGGCGGCGGCCCAGGCCGAGGCGGCCGGGGCGGTGGTCCTGCTGCCCGCCGGCGCTCGATCCGCGCGGGCCGCGCCGGGGCAATCGTCGTCGGCCGCGCCGGGACGACCCGGGTCGACTGCGCCGGGTCATCCTGCGCGGGCCGCGCCAGGGTTGCCGCAGCTCACCCCGCGGGAGATGGAGGTCGCCGGCCTGATCGGGGAGGGCGCCACCAACCGGGAGATCGCAGCAGCGTTGTCGATTTCCCCGAAGACGGTCTCGGCGCACGTCGAGCACATCTTGACCAAGCTCGCGGCGTCCCGCCGGGCCCAGATAGCGACGTGGGCTGCGACACATTCTCGGCGATTGTCGACCGATCGGGGTACGTCAAACGGGCTATAGCTACCGGTCTATGCAATGGCAAGAATCGGACCATGACCGCCCCCGGAAACGACGCCCTCCTCATCACCGCGCTGGCCGCGTTCACGGCCTGCCTGGGATACGCAGCCGGCCGGCTGCACCAGTGGTATCGCACGGTGCTGGACCGGGATGAGGCATACCGGGACGGATACGACACGGCGACCCGGAGCGTCTTCAGCCTGGCGGCGCGGTTGATCGGCCCCCGGCGGGCGGTCCGGGGCACGGTGGTCGTGACCTCGGCGGGCGGTGAGGTGCGACCTGAGGGGGTGCGGCCCGATCCTTCGATGGATCTGCCGGCTGCTGGTTCCTTCTCGGTTGCTCCTGCTGCCGCCGCCGCGCCGCCGTCTGTTCCCGCTGCCGTTCCGCCTGCGTCTGCTTCTGGTGCTGCGCTGGGGTCGTCTGTTTCCGCTGCTGTGTCGTCGCCGGCTGCTTTTGGTGCCGTGCCGCGGCCAGCTGCTTCTGGTGCCGTGCCGTCGCCCTCGCCGTCGGTGGATGATGTCGGTGGACGTCATTTCGTGCCGGACGAACTGGTCAAGGCGCCGACGTACCGGTTGACGCCGGACCGGGTGGCCAGGGCCAAGGTTCGTGAGTCGATGCCCGAGGACGACGAATCCCCGGAGACGACCCGCCTGCCGTCGGTGCCCCGCCCGCGCGCCTGTTGATCCACCGGGAAATGTCACAGCCCGGCGCTAGGGTGCGCCCATGGTCACCGTTCAAGAGGTCCGCGAGGTGGCGACGAAGCTGCCCCGCACCACCGAGCACCTGATCTACGACCGCGTGAAGTTCCGGGTCGGCAAGATCGTCTACGTGGCGTTCTCCCGCGACGAGACGGTCATGGGCTTCGGCTTCCCGAGGGAGGAGAGGGCGTCGCTGGTCGCCGCCCAGCCGCAGGTCTTCCATCTGCCGAGCGCGTCCGACATGCGCTTCCAATGGGTTCAGGCCTGGCTCGCGGAGCTCGACCACCGCCAGATGGAAGAGCTGGTGATCGACGCCTGGCGCATGGTGGTTCCCAAGCGCGTGGCCGCGGCCTACGTCGCGGGACTGCCCGACCTCGACCCGGATCCCGGCCGCCGCGAGATCTGACTGCCTGTCCACGACCCGTCGCCTCCGGCTTCTCCTGATCAGGCCATGGTGTGGACGGTGAGCAGGTAGGTGTAGACCCCGGCGTGGCCGGTGTAGTTGGGGTGGAAGATCTCGCTGTAGTGGTTCAGATCGACGCCGTTGATCCATGGCGTGGCGCTGCAGGCCTGGTGACCGGTGAAGCCGTTCCGGACGTCGACGTATGTCACGCCCGCCTTGTCCGCGGCCGACTTGATGCCCTCGGCGGACTTGTCGGCGGCGTAGTTCAGCCACTCCCGTTTGGTCGCGCTGGGGGTGATCGCGCCGCAGCTGCCGCTGCCGGCGTCGATCAGGCGGGGGTAACCCATGACGATGACCCGGGCGTTCGGCGCGCGCTTCTTGACATCGTTGTAGAGGTCTTCCAGGTAGGAGGGCACCACAAGGACGGAGGCCCAGGCGCTGGAGAAAGCGGCCTCGACGCAGGCGTCGTCGGTGCCGGTGAGGCAGGTGGTGGCGGTGTCGGTGAAGTGGGCGTCGTTACCGCCGACGGTGATCGTCACGAGCGTGGTCGCCTTGCTCAGGGCGCCGACCTGCTTGGCGCGCACATCGGCGATGGTGGCGCCGCTGCAGGTCATGTCCTTGAGCGTGAACGCGGGATGGTTCTTGGCCCAGGTCCGGGGATAGCTGTTCGGGCTCTGCTTGCAGGCGCCGCTGGCCGCGAGGTACGGGTAGGCGCCGACGCCGGAAGCGTAGGAGTCGCCGAGAGCGACGTACTCGCCGGGGGCGACGGCGGCATGTGCGGGCCCGGCGAGGGCGACCGACGCGACCGCGGCCATCAGGGCGGCGGCGAGAAGGGATGGTGCTTTACGCATGTTTTCCCTAGGTTTGGGAGGGTTATCGTGAAACGGAATCATGTATCGCCGCTGATTCCACCGGCAAGGGTCCTGCCCCTGTCGCCGGTCTCTTGGGGACGATCGTGCAGCGCTCGACCGGCCTGACCGCGCACCGGGGAGGCGTGCCTCCGATCGGGTCGCTTCGTCGGTGACGGTAATGCCCTCCGCGAAGGCGATGATCTGGTCGTCGCTGAGCCAGGGCTCGCCTATCTCGGCCGGGAGCGAATCAATGTTGATCGAGGGTTGGCAATCCGGTGCGGATCTTGTGGCGGCGTGGTTGGCTCCGTGCCCGTGCGCATCCATGTTGATTCCGGTTCGGCGAGCCGATGCGGATCCTGTGGCGTGGTCGGCTGCGTGCCCGCCGGGATCTGGCACACCTGGCACACCTGGCACACCTGGCACACCTGGCACACCTGGCACACCGGCCAACCGATCATGCGTTCCGTGACCGCGTGCGACCACTGACCGCCGTGGAATCGACCGTCTAGTCGGCGTTGGGGAGCGTCAGGTAGCCGCCCTCGGCCAGATTCTTGGCATGCCGCGCATACACCTCGGGCTGATCCGGCGCGAGCGTCGCCAGGCCGTCGACGTACCGGTTGTACATCGAGAAGGCCGCCGCGATCAGCACCGTGTCGTGAAGAGTCTTGTCGTCGGCGCCGTTTTCGCGGGCGAGGGCGATGTCCGCGTGGCTGACGCTGCGGCCGTCCACGCGCACCTTCTCCGCGATCGTCAGCAGCGCCCGCATCTTCGGGTCTGTCTCCGCGTGCTCGGCTGTCCGGCCCTCCTGATGCAGCAAGTGAGTCGCGACCGCGCCGTGGACGCCGCTGCAGAAGGCACACTCGTTACGGCTCGACACATAGGCGGCGATGGCCTCGCGCTCGCCGGGCGTCAGCGGCGAAGGCCCACGGAGCAACGCGTCGGCCAGGCCGTTGAGCGGGCCGGCGGTCTGCGGAAACCGGGCCAGGAGCCCGACGATGCCGGGCAGATCCGGCAGCTTGATGTGCGGCACACAGCCATCGTGCGTCGCGGCGGCCGGCCTGTCCAGTACACCTACGTCCACATTGCTAGGACCGCTGCGGCCGGCAGCGCCGCGGGTCAAGCCGGCCGACGAGCCGCCCCGCCTATGGCGTGGCTCCGCCTATCGCGTGGCTCCGCCTCCTCTATCGCCGCACTGCTTCGCCGCACCGCCTGATCGCCTCGCCTCATCGCCTCGCCGCACCGCCTCGCCTCATCGCCGCACCGCTCGCAAGCCTGCCCGGAGCTCCGCGACGAACAGTGCCGGCTGCTCGATCGCCGCGAAGTGGCCGCCGCGGGACGGCTCGCCCCAGTAGCGGATGTCGGTGAATCGCCGCGCTGCCCACCGCTGCGACGGTCTCGGGTTTTCTTTCGGGAAGATCGAGCAGGCCGTCGGCACCTCCACCAGGTCGGTGGTGCCGAGTCGGAACCGGGCCTGGACCGCTCGAAAGCTCTCCCAGTACAGCCGGGCTGCCGACGCGCCCGTGCCCGGCAGCCAGTAGAGCATCAGGTTGTCGAGCAACTCGTCGCGCGTCAGGATCGTCGACAGGTCACCGTCGCAGTCGGTCCACGACTGGAACTTCTCGATGATCCAGGCGGCCAGCGCGGCGGGGGAGTCGACCAGTCCGTAGCCGATCGTCTGAGGCCTCGTCGACTGCTCGAGCGAATATCCGTCGCCGCTCTCACCCGAGGCTTCGAGATCGCGCAACGCCGCCTGCTCTGCCTCAGTGAGCGCGCCGAGCGTCGCAGGGTCGGGTGACACCAACGGCGGTATGAGGTGGATGCCGATGATCCTCTCGGGATGCTGCTGGGCGATGCTCGTGCTGATGCTGGTGCCCCAGTCATGGCCCGCCGCCACGAATCGCGGGTATCCCAATCGCTCCATGAGCTGCGCCCACGCCGAGGCGGTCCGCTCGACCGTCCAGCCCCGCTCGGCCGGGCGGTCGCTGAAGCCGTACCCGGGCAGCGACGGGCAGACCACATGGAAGGCGTCCGTGGCCTCGCCGCCGTGCGCGACCGGATCGGTGAGCGGACCGATCACCTTGGCGAACTCCGCGATCGAGCCGGGCCAGCCGTGGGTGAGTATCAGCGGCACGGCCCCGGGATGCGGCGACCGCGCGTGCACGAAGTGGATGCCGAGGCCGTCGACGACCGTCCGGAACTGAGGCATCCGGTTGAGCCGGGTCTCGGCCGCCCGCCAGTCGTACCCGTCCGCCCAGTACGCGCACAATGCCCGCAGCTCCGCCAACGGCACGCCCTGTGCCCAGCCGTCGGCCGTGGCGGGCTCGGGCCAGCGGGTCCGTCGTAGTCGCTCGCGCAGATCAGCGAGCACGTCGTCGCCGGCCCGGATCTCGAACGGTGTGATCACGCCGGCCGGCTTGGTGGCCCGGCCGCGATGCGCTTCCGGATCTCCCGCATCCGTTCGGCGCTGTGGTGGGGCATCTCCCAGCGGGTCTCCATCCACCACGTGCAGCCCGCCTCGGCCCACGGGGTCACCGCTGCCCAGGCGGCCGTGGGATCGTCGGCGGGCGTCTCGCCCTCGGCCAGGATGTCCAGGCCGGGCGGCGCCCCGTGCTCGGTCAGCCAGGCCCGCATCGCGCGGATCTCCTCGGGGCCGCCGTCGTGGCCGGGGATGACTCCGTCGCACCGCAGCGCCCGGCGCAGGGATTTTGGTCGCGGCCACACCGCCACGACCCAGATGGGGATCCGCTCCTGCACCGGGCGGCCCACCTGGGCCAGGTCGTCGCGCTCCACCTCATAGTCGTAGTGCGGGCCGTGATAGCTGGTGCGGCCGGCCCACAGCGCCCGCATGAGATCGATGCCGTCGTCCATCATGGCCGCGCGCTCGCGCAGGTCGGTGACCTCGCCGGTGACCGGCAGGTCGGTCGTGAGCGCGCCCACGCCGATGCCGAGCACCGCCCGGCCGTCGGAGAGCTGGTCGACGGTCGCGACCTGGCTCGCCACCTTCCACGGGCGTCGCCAGGGCAGCGGGGTCAGCATGGTGCCGAGCCGGATCCGGGTGGTGGCGGCGGCGATCGCGGCGAGCAGGCTCCAGGCGTCCACGCCGGACGCGGCCTCCCACACGAACACCCCGTCCCAGCCCGCTTCTTCGGCGAGGATGGCCTGCTCCAGCTGTTGAGGGGCGGTGCCACCCGGCAGGATCACGCCGGATCTCATCAGCGCGGGCCCGGTGGCTCCGGACAGCTGATCACCTGTCTGCCGGCCGGCGCGCGCAGCGCAGAGCCGGGGTGGATGATGCCGATGCTTGCTACCCGTGGATTCATGGTCAGGGACGCTAGCGGCGCGGTACGACATTCTTGCCCGGATCCCGCCCGAGCAGGGCGAGGATGCGGTCCAACGGATCTTCGCCGGGGTCCGGTAGGCGCGGTGCGAAGGCCGCGTCCGGCGTCAGGCGGGTCTCCCCGTCGGGCACGGCCTCGGCGATGGGCAGGGCCACGGCGAGCACGTCCGGTGGCAGCTCGTACGGGATGCCGAGCGTGCGGGCGACGTCCCAGCCGTGCACCACATAGTCGACGAGATGGAAGCCGATCACGAGCCGGCCGGGGATGGGCGTTGAGGTGATCTCGGGCAGCAGGAGGTCCCGGTCGAGCACATCTGGTTCGGCGAAGGCGGCGATGACCGACTCGGCTGCCTGCGCGTACTCCCGGCCGGGGTCGTCGCCCAGCGCCTGGGGCCGCCAGATGTCGAGGTCGCCGCCGCGACCCGCGGCTGCCGCCGCGAAACCCCGGTGCTGGGCGGTCATGTGGGCGAGCAGGTGGCCGAGGTCCCATTCCGCGCATGGTGTCGGCAAGGACAAGTCCGGCGGGAGGACCCGCGCGACGAGGGGGACGGTCGCTCGGACGGCTCGTGCATGGCTCGCGAGGAGGTCAACAGTATGCATGTGCTTACGATCTGCGTGAGCACACGATATGTCAAGGGGTATGTTTTCGGCCGTGCCCGATTCGGATCGTGACCGCCCCGACCTCGGCGCGCTGGTGGTGCGGCTCGGCCGCGCGCTGATCGCGGCGGAGCGGCCCGCGCTGGCCGCGCACGACGTGTCGATGTGGGGATACGCCGTGCTCAGCGCCCTGGCCGACGAGCCGATGCGCACTCAGGCGGCGCTCGCCCGCGCCATCGGCGCGGACAAGACCCGGATCATCGGGACCCTCGACGAACTGCAGGAACGCGCTCTGATCGAGCGCGAGCCGGACCCCGAGGACCGACGGGTACGGCTACTGCGGCTGACGCCGGCCGGGCGGCAGTTGTACGTCTCCGTGCGGGCCGACATCCGCCTCGCCGAGGAGCGCTTGCTGAGCGAGCTGACGTTGGCAGATAAGCGCGTCTTCCTGCGGGTTCTCCAGCGGCTGAGCCCCGAGCCGGACTGATTGTGTCGGTGCGCCCTGCTAAACCGGATCCACACGGAACGGGGGGCCAGGTGCTTTCAAACGACGTCGAAGTTCGCCATCATCGCCATGTCCTCGTGCTCAAGGTTGTGGCAGTGCAGCATGAAGCGACCGCGATGGCCCTCGAATTTCACCAGCACCTCCACCGCCTCATACGGTCGTACGTCCACCGTGTCCTTCCAGCCGGATTCCCACGGTTCGGGGTCGCGCCCGCTTCGCGACAGCACCTGGAAGTGCCCGAGGTGCACATGCACCGGATGGTGGAAGTCGCTGGTAAACCGCCACAGCTCGACAGTGCCGAGGCGCGGCGCGGCGAGCGAGCCCGCGGGGTCGTAGGACTGGCTGTTGATCGTCCAGCGGCTGCCGCTGAAGCGGAAGTCGAACTGCCGTGTCTCGACGGCGTCGGCCTTGGTCAGCACGGGCAGATCGGCGAGCCGGGCCGGGATCCGGGTGTCATCCTCGGCGGTACGGGTGACGGCGAAGCGCATGACGTCCCGGGTGACGCCGGTGCCGAAGGTGTTGACCAACGTCACCTCACTGCCGACGGGGAAGGCGGAAAAGTCGACCACCATGTCGCACCGTTCACCGGGCGACAGGATGATCCCTTGATGGCTGACGGGCGCGGCGAGCAGGCCGTCGTCGCTGCCGATCTGCACCAGTTCGGCGGCCGGCGTCAGCGAGAGCCGATACCGCCGGGCGTTCGACCCGTTCACCAGCCGCAGCCGGTATCGGACGGCGGCGACCTCGTGCCGCGGCCAGGCGGCGCCGTTGACCAGGATGACGTCGCCGAACAGCCCGGACTCGAAGGCCCCCCGCGCGCCGGGCGACTCCATCGACATGTCCCGCATCGGATAGCGCAGCGAGCCGTCGGCCTCGAAGGCCCGGTCGCAGATCAGCAGCGGCAGGTCGCGCTCGCCCCGCGGCAGCGGCAGGGCGTCCTCCTCGTCGTCCGAGACGATCATCATTCCGGCCAGTCCTCGCCAGACCTGCGGTCCGGTGAAGTCCATGCGATGGTCGTGATACCAGAGCGTCGCGGCCCGCTGCTCCATCGGATACCGGTAGTCGCGGCTGACCTCATGCACCCGGGCGCCGGCGCCGTGCATGTGCGGCGGCGCGGGCGAATAGCCGGCCGGAATGGTGAGGTCCAGCGGAAACCCGTCCGAGTCGGGCGGCGTGACACCACCGTGCAGATGGGTGGAGGTCGGCACGGGCAACTCATTGCGGATCGTGACAGTCAGCGGACGGCCACGCCGGGCCCGGAGGGTCGGCCCGGGAAAGATGCCGTCGTAACCCCAGATGCGGGTGGTGTGACCGGGCAGCAGGTGGGCGTCGGCGACCCGCTGGGTGAGGGTGATGTGGTCACCGGCGGAGTTGCGCAGCAGCGGCTTCGCGACTGGCGGGATCGGCAGCGGGGTGCGAAATCGTTCCGGAAGGGCGAGCGCGCTGGTCAACAGGGAGCCGGTGCCGGGGCCGTCGGCGGGCCTGCCGCAGCCGGTGAATGCGGCCGTGCCGGTGGCGCCGGCCAGGGCAAGCAGCCCGCGCCGCGACAGCCGGCCGGCGGCGAGATTCGGGCCGGTCCTCACGCCTGCCGGCCCGAGATCCGAGGTGCGGCCGCGTTTGTCGCAGCTGAGGCGGGCGCTATCGCAGGCGAGGCTGTTGCTGGGGGTTGCGCTGATGGTGCCATCGCAGGTGGGGCTGTCGCTGGGGGTTGCGCCGATGGTGCCATCGCGGGTGGGGCTGTCGCCGGGGATGGCGCTGGCGGCGGAGCGGGTTGACGGCGGGCGGGACGGTAGCTGAAGGCCCACCAGGTGAAAGCGGCAGTGAGGCCCATGATGGCCATGCCCACCGGGATGTGCGGGCCCACTTGGCGGGAGAAGCCCAGGCCGACCTGGAACACGACCGCCGACCACAGCGCGACGCTGACCACGATCGGCCACCACGGGCCGCGGCCGGGGCGGACGAGCAGGATCGCCGCCGGCACCAGGGCAGCCGAGGTCAGGGTCAGCAGTATGGCGTTCGCGGAGTGCAGGCCCAGCAGGCCGACATCGCCGGTGACGAAGCCGCCGGCCAGGGCGGCTTGGGTCAGAACCTGGAGCAGAACGACCACGGCGAGGAGGCGGATCACAACGATGGGCCAGCGGCGGGCGAGCCGATTCTCGGACACCTGGCCATCGTGCTGGCCGGGGCGTGGATCCGGATCGGGATCCGCACGTAGGGGTTCCCCGGGTCTTTAGCCGGCGGCGACGGCCTCCTGCAGCCCGCGCGCGGCGAGCCGATCGGCGCGCTCGTTCTCCGGGTGGCCGGCATGGCCCTTGACCCAATGCCACTGCACATCGTGCCGGCTCACTGCCGCCTCGAGGCGCTGCCACAGGTCGACGTTCTTGACCGGCTGCTTCGCCGAGGTCTGCCAGCCGTTCGCCTTCCAGCGCGGCAGCCACTTCGTGATGCCGTCGCGCACGTAGATGCTGTCGGTGTAAAGCAGCACCGCCAGCGGCGCGCGGGTCAAGCTCTCCAGCGCCTGGATGGGAGCCATGAGCTCCATCCGGTTGTTCGTCGTGGAGGAGGCCTCGCCGCCGCAGAGGTCCTTCTCGCTGGTGCCCCAGCGCAGCACGGCACCCCAGCCGCCAGGGCCGGGATTGGGGATACAAGCGCCGTCGGTGTAGATCTCTACCGTAGTGGCCGAGCCAGTCATGCGGAGCACCCTACCGACCAGCGCGCAGCCCACTGCGCCGTAGGCCTCGCCGCCTGCGGCGCGGCCGCTCCGGTTGGGTCGCGCCGGGCCGCGCGTCGCTGGGCTGGGCTGGGCCGCACTGGGCCGTGCGTAGCTGGGCTGGGCTGGGCCGCACTGGGCCGTGCGTAGCTGGGCTGGGCCCGCGCCGGGCTGGGCCGGGCGTCGTCGGGCTGTGCCGCGTCGCGTCGGGCTGGACCGCGTCGGGCTGGGCCGCGTCGCGTCGGGCCGTGCCGTGCCGTGCCGTGCCGCGTCGCGTCGCGTCGGGCCGCGTCGCGTCGGGCTGGGCCGCGTCGCGTCGGGTCGGGTTGGGCTGGGCCACGCGGCGGCCAGCGAGCGTCGGCGTTCTAGGCCTGTGCGGGTCGATCATCTCCGGGCACCGACCGTCTGGTCGGGCACGGGTCCGAAATGACCGCCCGCGCAGACGATGCGCCGGACGGTCGTAGCGAAACGGGAGCCTCCCAGCGCGTCGAGTGAGCGTCAGGCCGCCAATCCGGTGCCTGCGTGACGCCGCAGGCTTGCCGGGGGGAACCGGTACCGGACCGGCGGCCTGCCCCCGCATTGCCCGAGAGCGGTGGGAGCGCTCCCAAGTTCAGCCTAGCGAATCGCCGGCGCTGCGCAAAACCGCCCGGAAACTTTCACATTCCGCTCCTCGTCAGCGGCTCGGCGACCTGCGACTTTGCGGCTGGTGGGTTCTGGGCCGGGCGGGTGGCGGCTTTCGTCGGATCGGGATGAGCGCGGCGTGGGCCACACCGGTGTGGACGCGCCGAAGTCGTGGACCGGCCAGCCAGTACAGTTTCGGCATGCGTGAGACCGCCGTCGAGGTGCAGGATGTCGTCGTCAAGTACGGCGATGTCGTTGCTGTCGACGGGGTTTCGCTGACCGTGCCTCGTGGTGCGATCCTGGCCCTGCTCGGAAACAATGGCGCCGGTAAGACCAGTTTGCTGCAGGTTTGTGAGGGATTTCGGGGGCCGGACGCCGGCAGTGTCCGGGTGCTCGGGCTCGATCCTGTCGCCGATCACGACGATCTGATGCCGCGGCTCGGCATCATGTTGCAGTCCGGCGGGGTCTATCCCTGGGCTACCGCGGGCGACATTCTGCGCCTTTTCGCCTCCTTTGCCGCGAGTCCCCTCGACGCCGACATGTTGCTTGACCGTCTCGGGCTCCGGAAGTTCGCCAAGACCACGTTCCGCCGGCTGTCCGGCGGTGAGCAGCAGCGGCTCTCGCTGGCCATCGCGCTCGTCGGCCGGCCCGAGCTGGTCTTCCTCGACGAGCCCACCGCGGGCATGGACGTCGGCGCCCGGCAGACCACCTGGGAGCTTGTCGAAAGCCTGCGCGCCGACGGCGTTTCCGTCCTGCTCACCACGCACCTGCTCGACGAGGCCGAGAGCCTGGCCGACCACGTGGTGATCATGGACAACGGCGTGGTCGCCGCGACCGGCACGCCGGCGGAGCTCACGGCCGCCGCGGGGATCGACCTGCTTCAGATCCGCGCGGATCCCGCCCTGCCGGTCGCCGGCCTCGCCGCCCGCCTGGATGCCAAGGTCACCGAGGACAAACCCGGCGAGTATGCGATCGCCGGCGCCCTCGACACCGAGGCCATCGCCCTGGTGCTCGGCTGGTTCGCCACGGCCGGCGCCCAGGTCACTGCGGTGAACACCCGCCGCCGAACGCTGGAAGACGTCTACCTCGCCCTGACCGCCGGCGCCGCCCGATGAACAGAGCCACTCTCGGGGAGCCTCGCCCTGACCGCCGGCGTCGCCCGATGACCAGAGCCACTCTCGGGGAGCTGCGCTCTGACTGCCGGGCCTGCGCGATGAAGCCGGGAGCTGCGCGATGACCGGAGTCACCCCTCGGAGGGCTGCGCTCTGACTGCCGGGGCTGCGCGATGACCGGAGTCACTCTCAGAGGGCTGCGCTCTGACAGCCGGGGCTGCGCGATGAAGCCAGGAGCTGCGCGATGATCACCAAGACCGGCACGTTCACGCCCGCGCCCGGGCGGGCGCCGATGCGGGCCATCCTGCGCCAGCAGGTGCGCATGGAGTTGCTGCTCACCGCCCGCCGCGGCGAGGCCGTTGTGCTCGCCATGGGCGTACCCCTGTTGGTTTTGCTCGGTGCGGGCCTGACCCATGCCACCAACGTGCCCGGCGACGACCGGCTGGGTTTCGTCGTTCCGGGTGTGCTTGCCCTGACGGTCATGTCGACGGCCTTCACCGGCCAGGCGATCACCACCGGCTATGAGCGCAGCTACGGCGTCCTGAAGCGTCTCGGCGCCTCCCCGCTGACCCGTCCCGGGCTGCTCTTCTCCAAGACCGCAGCCATCGGCTGCCTGGTCGCGTTGCAGGTGCTCGCGCTCGCCCTGGTCGGTGTCGTGGTCGGCTGGCGGCCGGAGCTCTCCCAGATCCTGCCCGCGGTCGGCGTGACCGTGCTCGCCACTGCCGCCTACTGCGGCCTCGCCCTGCTGCTCGCCAGCATGCTGCGGCCCGAGACGACCACCGCCGCGGCGACCCTGATCTATGTGCTCATGCTCGCCGCGGGCGGCATCATGTTCGCCGCCCCCGATCTCGGCCCGGCCGGGAGCTTCCTGCTTCCGCTCGCCGCGCATGCCGACGCACTGCGTCATGCCCTGACCGCCGGCACGAGCGTGCCGGCGAGCAGCTGGCTCAGCCTCACCCTCTGGGCCGCGGTGGCGCTCACCGGCGCCGCCCGCAAGTTCCGCTGGGAGTGACCGCCGCCCAGCAGCGAAACCTGGGAGTGACCGCCGCCTTGTGGTGACGGCTGGGAATGGGCGTCGCCCAGCAGCGACGGCTGTCCGTCGATCGGTGGACACGGGGTGACAGCCGGGCGGTCGTCCCGGATGGCCTGCCTTGTTCGACAGGCTTGTCCGCATGACAGCCATCGAGGTACGCGGACTTCGCAAGACCTACGGCTCCCGTTCCGCGGTTTCGGGTATCGATCTCTCCGTTCCGCACGGCGAGGTCTTCGCCCTGCTCGGGCCCAACGGCGCCGGCAAGACCACCACCGTCGAGATTCTCGAAGGGCATCGCCGCCGGGACTCCGGCGACGTGCGGGTTCTCGGCCAGGATCCGGCCGTCGGCGGGCGGGCCTGGCGCGCCCGGATCGGCATCGTGCTGCAGTCGGCCACCGACGCTGCCGACCTCACCGTCGCCGAGACCGTTCGGCACATCGCGAGCCTCTATCCGCGGCCGCGGGCCGTCGCCGAGGTCATCGAGCTGGTCGGGCTCGGTGACAAGGTCAAGTCCAAGGTTCGCGCGCTCTCCGGCGGTCAGCGCCGCCGCCTGGACGTCGCGCTCGGCATCGTCGGGCGGCCCGAGATCGTCTTTCTCGACGAGCCCACCACCGGGTTCGACCCGCATGCCCGGCGGCAGTTCTGGCAGCTGGTCCGGGCGCTCGCCGCCGAGGGCACCACGATCCTGCTGACCACCCACTATCTCGACGAGGCCGAGGCGCTCGCCGACCGGCTGGCCGTCATCGCCGACGGTGTGCTGGTGGCCGAGGGCACCCCGGCCACTCTCGGCGGGCGCGCCGGTGCTGGCGCGACGGTCAGCTGGACCGGCCCGGCAGGGCATGAGTCCGAGCAGACCGCCGACCCCGTCGCGCTGATCGCCAAGCTCACCGCCGCGGGCGACGACCTGCCCGGCCTCACGGTCACCCGGCCCAGTCTCGAGGACACCTACCTGGCACTGATCGGAGAGCAGCGATGACGACCGCCGCAGCACTTCCCTCGACCGCCCGGATGGGACTCAGCCTGGGCAAGGTGGAGATCCTGCAGTTCTTCCGCGACCGCACCGCGCTGACCTTCAGTTTTCTCTTTCCCGCCCTGCTGCTCCTGCTGTTCGGCTCGATCTTCGGCGACGACTACGACCAGCCGGGGCTGAGCGCCGCGCAGGTCTTCTCGGCCAGCATGATCGCGTACGGGATCGTCTCGACCGCCTTCATCACCATGGGGGTCGGCATCGCCACCGACCGGGAGGACGGCACGCTCAAGCGCCTGCGGGGCACGCCGGTCACCGCCACCGCGTACTTCCTCGGCAAGCTCATCTTGGTCGCCGTGCTGACCGTCGCGGAGGTCGTGGTGCTGCTGACGGCCGGGGTCGTCTTCTTCGATCTGCCGCTGCCGGCCGACGCCGGGCGCTGGTTCACCTTCGGCTGGCTGCTGGTGCTCTCGGTCGTCGCCTGCGGGCTGCTCGGCATCGCCGCCAGCGCGCTGGTCCGCTCGGCGCGTACGGCCGGGGCCGTGCTCAATGTGCCGGTGGTCGCCCTGCAGTTCATCTCCGGGGTGTTCATCCATCCGATCACCCAGCTGCCCGACTGGATGATCACTGTGGCGTCGGTCTTCCCGGTCAAGTGGATGGCGCAGGGCTTCCGGTCGGTGTTCCTGCCGGACACCGCGGCCGGGCTCGAGGCCGGCGGCGCCTGGGAGCACGGCCGGATCGCCTTGGTGCTGCTGGCCTGGTGTGTGATCGGATCAGTGCTGTGTCTGTCGACCTTCCGTTGGACGAACACCCGCGACGCATGATGATGCTGTCACCCGGCCCGGGGGAGCCCATCGAGCGGTACTCCCGGGCCTGGACGACCTTGTACGCCGTCGTCGCCCTCGGGGTGGTGGCGGCGGTGCTGGCCCAGTCCGAGACCGCCGCCGTGAGCCGCGCCGTCGCCGTCGGCTCGGTCGTGGTGATCGCCGTGCTCTACGGCTGCTGGGGCCGGCGCGGGCGGGCCGGGCTCCCGTTCGTCGTCATCGTGCTGGTGGTCTTCGCCGTCGGCTCGGCGGCGGTCGGCACGGTCTGCTATCTGCTCTTCGCGCTCTGCCCGCTGATCTTCCTGGTTCTCGAGATCCGGCCGGCCGTGGTCGCGGTCGTCGTCGCGAACGTGTTGCCGCTGGCGACCGGCTTCCTGCGCGGCGGCGACTGGCGGTTCGTCACGCATACCGGCCCGATCTTCGTGTTGACCGCGGTCGCCGCCGTCTGGCTCGGGGTGTGGATCCACCAGGTGGTCGAGCAGAGCAAGGAGCGGGCCACCCTGATCACCGAGCTGGAGAGCAGCCGCGCCGAGGTCGCCCGGCTGTCGCACGAGGCCGGGGTCGCCGCCGAGCGGGCCCGGCTGGCCGGCGAGATCCACGACACCCTCGCGCAGGGCTTCACCAGCATCATCACGCTGCTGCAGGCCGCCGATCCGGCGCTCGCCGACGAGCGGCTCGCGCTGGCCGTGCGGACCGCCCGGGAAAACCTGGCCGAGTCGCGGGCCCTGGTCGCGGCGCTGGCGCCGGCCGCGCTGGCGGCCGGCTCGCTGCCCGACGCGGTACGCCGGCAGGTGTCCCGCTTCACCGAGGAGACCGGCATCCCGGCGACCTGCCGGCTCACCGGAGACACCCGGTCGCTGCCGACCGTCGTGGAGGTCGTGCTGCTCCGGGCGGCGCAGGAGGCGCTGACCAACGTACGGCGGCACGCGGAAGCGCACGAGGTCGCGGTGCTGCTCGCCTTCGCCGCGGACAGTGTGCGGCTCGTGGTGCGCGACGACGGCCGGGGGTTCGACGCGGCGACCGCGCCCGGCTTCGGCGTACCCGGCATGCGCTCCCGGGCCGAGCAGGTGAACGGCACGCTGACCGTGCACAGTGACCCGCAGACGGGCACTCTCATCGAGGTGGAGGTGCCGGCGTGATCCGGTTGATCCTGGTCGACGACCATCCTGTGGTGCGTCACGGCATCCGCGGCATGCTCGAGGCCGAGCCCGATCTGACCGTCGTCGGCGAGGCGTCGTCCGGGCCCGAGGGGGTGGCGCTCGCCGCCGAGCTGCGGCCGGACATCGTGCTGATGGATCTGCGGATGCCCGGTGGCGACGGTGTCGAGGCGACCGCGCGGATCGTGGCGACGGTGCCGGGGGCGCGGGTGATGGTGCTGACGACGTACGAATCCGATCGCGACATCCTGCGCGCGATCGAGGCCGGCGCCGGCGGCTATCTCCTCAAGGACGCCTCGCCGGCGGAGCTGGCCGAGGGCGTCCGGGCGGCGGCCCGCGGCGAGACCGTGCTCGCGCCCAGCGTGGCTTCCACCCTGGTCCGGCAGGTCCGCAGCCCCGCGCCGCCGGCGCTCTCCGCCCGGGAGGCGCAGGTGTTGCGCCTGGTGGCACGGGGACTGACCAATGCCGACATCGGCCGCGAGCTCTACATCGCCGAGGCGACGGTCAAGACGCATCTGCTGCGCGCCTTCGCGAAGCTGGACGTGGCCGACCGCACCGCCGCGGTCACCCGGGCGATGAGCAACGGCCTGCTGTGATCAGCGCTCGGTGCAGCGTTCCACGAAGGCCAGTGAGGTCTGCGCGACCTCGAGCCAGCCGTTGTCGATGGTGAGCGAGTGCCCGCGGCCGGGGATCTCGGCGAACTCGGTGACGCCGGGGTTCTTGAGCTGCTGCTTGTAGGCGGCGTCGGAGATCGAGCGCGGCACGGTGTGGTCCCGCTCGCCGGAGATGATCATCAGTGCGCCCCGGTCCGGATTCTCCGTGTCCACCTTCACCTCGGTCCACGGGTTCAGGTTCGCCGCCGCGGCCTGGAACAGCGGGGCGCCCGGAGCCGGTACGCAGTAGGTCTCGTACAGCTCGTGCGCCTCCTGCTCGCTGACCGCGTTCGCGAACGCGTACCGGAATTGCTCGTAGGTCAGCGGCACGGCCTTGTGCCGGTTCGCGGGGTTGGTCAGCACTGGCGCCGCGGAGCGCAGCGACGAGATCGGCAGCGGCAGCACGCCGCGGAACGGGGCCGCGTCGATCGCCACGGTCGCCGCCGACAGTCCCCGCCCGGCGAGGATCATCGCGAGCAGGCCGCCGAACGAGTGGCCGATCACGGCGGGCCGCTTGTCGAGCCTGCCGATGATCTCGGCGTAGTGGTCGGCGACCTGGCCGACCGTCTTGTTGGCGAAGACCTCGGGGTGCGCGTTGGCCTCCGCCACGGTCTCCGGGTCGTCCGGCCAGCCGGGGGTGATCGGGGCGTAGCCGGCAGCCTTGAAGACCTCGGCCCACCGATCCCAGCTGCTGGGCAGCAGCCACAGACCATGGATGAAGACGACCGGGGTCAGCCCGGTCGCGTTGACCTCGGCGATGTCTTCCAGGGTGGGTGCCGGGATGGCGGTCGCGGGGTGCTCGGACATGGGTTTGCTCCTTCGTCGAGGGCCGCTCTGCGGTCTCAACGTAGGCCTGGACGGCGGCGGGCAGCCATACGTCACCTGACGGTAAAGCCCGGCCCGGGAACCTGATCGACCCTTGGCCGTGTCATCGGTGCACAGGAAGAAGGCGCCAGGAAGAAGGCGCCAGGAAGAAGACGCCCGGGAAGAAGACGCCCGGAAGAAGACGTACAGGAAGACGGTGCGCAGGAAGAAGGCGCACAGAAGAAGGTTCACAGGAACCGCTCAGTAGCGCCACAGGCCGGGGAGAGGTCGGCAGGACACATTCATTGAGTCGTCAACAAATGAGAGGGACGATCCGATGGACCGGGACAAGGGACTACGCCGCACCACGGCGATCACCGGGGCGCTGGTCGCGGCCAGCCTCGCCGGGACACTCGCGGTGGGGATCGCGGCCCGTGCCGCGGAGTCCACCGACACCGCCACCACGACCGACAGCTCGACGACCGACAGCTCGACGACCACCGACAGCGCCACCACCGACAGCGGCTCGACCACCACGGACTCGCCGACGCTCTCCAGCGACAGCGACGACACCAGCAGCTCCGACTCCGGCCAGGCCACCTCGGGAGGGTCGTGACATGCCGCTGATCGAGACCCTCCCGGTGCGGGCGGACACCGCCCAGTGGTCCGTCTGGGGCACCGTGGCCCGGATCGTGGTGACCGACCCGGCGCTGCTGGCCGAGGCCACCGCCATCGTCGCGGCCGAGCTCGCCGCCGTCGACGCGGCGTGCAGCCGGTTCCGGGCCGACTCCGAGCTGGCCGTGGCCTGCCGGGCCGGCGGCCGCCCGGTGACGGTCAGCCCGCTGCTCGCCGACCTGGTCGGTGCCGCCCTCGAAGCCGCCCGGCAGACCGGCGGCGACGTCGACCCCACCATCGGGGCGGCGCTGTGCGGGCTGGGCTATGACCGCGACTTCGCCGCCATCACCGGGCGCGAGGTCGCCCCGGCCGTGCGGATCTTCGCCGCCCCGGACTGGCGGTCGGTGCGGCTGCACGACCGCGAGCTGACCGTGCCCGACGGCGTCCTGCTGGACCTCGGCGCGACCGCCAAGGCCGTCGCCGCCGACCGGGCCGCCCTGCTGGTCGCCGCGCGCCTCGGCGTCGGCGTGCTGGTGGCGCTGGGCGGCGACATCGCGACCGCCGGGCCGGCGCCGGCCGGCGGCTGGCGGGTGCTGGTGCAGGACCGGCCGGGCGACCCGCGCTGCACGGTACGGCTGCCGGCCGGCGCCGCGCTCGCCACCTCCAGCACCGTGGGCCGGACCTGGGGCCGCGCCGGCGAGCTGCTGCACCACATCCTCGACCCGAGGACGGGCCGGCCCGCGCCGCGGGTGTGGCGGACGGTCTCCGTCGCGGCGTACTCGTGCCTGCGGGCCAACACGCTGAGCACAGCCGCCGTCGTGCGCGGCCACGCGGCGCCGGACCTGCTCGACGGCGTGCCCGCCCGGCTGGTCACCACCGACCTCGACGTGCTCCGGCTGGGCGGGTGGCCCTCATGACCGCCTGCACCGAGCGGCACCCGGCCGCACCGAACGCCGGCCTCGCCGGCGAGGGCCAGGAGGGTATGCCCAGCCCGCACAGCATGACCGCCTGCACCGAGCGGCACCCAGCCGCACCGGATGAGGAGGGCACGAGATGACCGACGCGCTGTGGTACTTCGGCCGGGGCACCGGCGTCGTCTCGCTCGTGCTGCTGTCGGTCGTGGTCGCGCTGGGCATCGGCGCCCGGTCCGGCCGGACGGCCTTCGGCCTGCCCCGCTTCGCCGTCAACATGCTGCACCGCAACGCCGCGCTGCTGGCCGTCGTGCTGTTGGCCGGGCACGTGGTCAGCCTCTACTTCGACCCGTACGCGCAGCTGCGCTTCTTCGACCTGGTGGTGCCGTTCGTGGGGCAGTACCGGCCGTTCTGGCTCGGGCTGGGCACGCTCGCCTTCGACCTGATGCTCGCGTTGATCGCCACCAGCCTGCTGCGGCACCGCCTCGGCGCCCGTACCTGGCGGATCGTGCACTGGCTGGCCTACCTGTGCTGGCCCATCGCGCTGCTGCACGGCTGGCAGACCGGCACCGACAGCAGCACCTGGTGGCTGCGAACGGTCCTGGCGCTCTGCGCCGCCCTGGTCGTCGCTGCCGTCGCCTGGCGGGTCACGCCCTCGTTCGCCCGTTTCCCCGCCCGCGCCCCGCGCCGGGTCCGCATCCTCGAGGAGGCCCGGTGACCACCGTGGACGCCCCGGCCCAGGTGCAGCTGCGGCTGCTCGCGGGTCCCAACGACGGCCGGCTCGACACCCACCTGCGCCGCCACGGCCGCCCGCCGGTCCTGGACGCCGGCCGGCTCGTCGAGTCGCTGCGCGCCGCGGGGCTGACCGGCCGCGGTGGCGCTGGCTTCCCCACCTGGCGCAAGATCGAGGCGGTGCTGCGGGCCCCGGGCACGCCGGTGGTCGTGGCGAACGGCTCCGAGGGGGAGCCGGCCAGCGGCAAGGACCGTGCGCTGCTGGCGTACCAGCCGCATCTCGTCCTGGACGGCCTGCAACTCGTGGCCGCCGCGCTCGGCGCGCGTACCGCGCATCTCTATGTCGCCGCGGCCTCGGCCGACGGCGTCCAGGCGGCGCTGGCCGCACGGCGCGGGGCCGGCCTGGATCCGGTGGCGGTCACCGTGACCGTCGCGCCGGAGGCCTTCGTCGCGGGGGAGGAGTCGGCGGTGGTCGCCGCGGTCTCCGGCCGGCCGGCCGTGCCCGCCGACAAGCTGCTGCGGATCACCGAGTCCGGGGTGGGCGGGGCGCCGACCCTGGTGCAGAACGTCGAGACGCTGGCCCACCTCGCGCTGATCGCCCGGCACGGCCCCGCCTGGTTCCGCGCCGCGGGCACCCACGACGAACCGGGCACCTTTCTGGCGACCGTCGGCGGCGCGGTGGACGCGCCCGGCGTGATCGAGGCGGGGTACGGCGTCCGGCTCGGTGACCTCGTCGACGCGGCCGGCGGCCCCACGTCGCCGTTGCAGGCGGTGCTTCTCGGCGGCTACCACGGCGGCTGGGTCCCGGCCCGGCCGGAGCTGGAGGTGAGCCGGGCGGCGCTGGCGCCGTTCGGGGCGTCACCGGGCGCGGGCATCGTGCTCGCCCTGCCCAGGCACGCCTGCGGCCTGGCCGAGACGGCCCGGATCGCCGGCTACCTGGCCGGGGAGGTCGCCGGGCAATGTGGGCCGTGCGTCAACGGCCTGCCGCGGCTGGCCGGCACCCTGGGCGACCTGGCCCACCACCGGGCGCGGGCCGGCCTGCCGGCCGAGGTGCGCCGGCTCGCCGCGCTGGTCACCGGCCGGGGCGCCTGCCGGCACCCGGACGGCACCGCCCGCATGATCATCAGCGCGATGAGCGCCTTCGACGCGGACGTGGCCGCGCACCTGGCGGGCCGCTGCCTGGCCGTCGATTCCGCACACCAGGGGGTACGGCGATGAGCACCACCCGGCTGCACGTGGATTGGACGGCCTGCGACGGTCGCGGCCTCTGCGCCGAGCTGCTGCCCGAGCTGCTGGTCGAGGACGACTGGGGCTATCCGGTGGCCCGTACCGGGGAGGCGGAGCCCGCGGTGCCGCGTCAGCTGCAGGCCTCCGCCCGGCGGGCCGTCGACCGGTGCCCGGCCCTGGCACTGCGGCTCGTCCAGCGCTGAACCGCCTCGCGCCCCGATCCCTCCGTGCCATCGCGGAATGGTCGGGGCGTGATCTATTTCGGTCTCGGCCCGGTGGATCACCATTGTCCCCGATCGCTCTTGGCGCGCCGTTCGGGCGCGCCATGTTACTGTGCGACGCCGTGGCCGGACCATCGGAGAATCCGGTTCTCCCATGTCCGGAAACCGACGCCGGCCGGGGTCGTTCTTCCCTTGACGGAGCGCTCGGTGCGCCTGCTAGCTTGTCCGATGTGGAGCGGGGTTCACCCTGGTCCAGAGGCCGCGACCCGCCACCGGGTTCGGCATTCCCTTGACCGTCGTCTAGCGTTCACCGCCGGAGTGTCCTCGCGCTTTGTTGTCGTGAGGCCAAACGGTGGGGTGCGTCGTAAGTGGTGTGCATGAAATTGCCGAGTGGGCGTGGGGTCTCACTAGAGGCAGGGGCGTCGTGACAACGACGGAAACAACGGCGGACGACGCCGCGACAGGACCGATTCCGACAACGGCAGCGCATTCGCCGGTCACCGACTGGGATCTCGGTGCCCCCGATGGGCGCGGCCATGCCGACCGCTGGATGTGGGAGGCGCGCTACGTCAAGCTGCTGCTCGCCGTCGACTTCGGCGCGACGGTGCTGGCCACCCTGGCCGCCTACGTGCTGCGGTTCCAGGGCGCGCCGTACGCGGACTGGTATCTGCTGTTCTCGGCGCTCATCCCGTTCGTCTGGGTGGGCCTGCTGGGGCTGACGCACGCCTACGAGCGGCGGGTGCTGTTCGTCGGCGGCGAGGAATATCAACGGGTGCTGCGGGCCGGGGTGCGGCTGACCCTGTGCATGGCGCTGGCCTCCTACGTGGCCAACGCGGATATCGCCCGGGGCTATCTGCTGATCGCTCTGGTGCTGACCACGGTGCTCTCGCTGGCCGGCCGCTTCGTGCTGCGCAAGGTGCTGCACCGGTCCCGCCGGCGCGGCGCGTGCATGCACCGGGTGCTCGCGCTCGGGCACGCCTCCGCCGTCGCGCAGATGACCAGTCAGCTGCACCGCAGCACATACCACGGGTTTCAGGTCGTCGGTGCCTGCCTGCCGGCGGGGCAGCTCGCCGACGCGGCGCGCACGGTCGACGTGCCGGTGTTCGGCGAGCTGGGCGCGGCGGCGAATTCCGCCGCCGCCGCGGGCGCCGACACCGTGATGGTGCTCTCCTGCCCGGAGCTGGACGGCCCGATGCTGCGCCGGCTGGCCTGGGAGCTGGAGCGTGACGACATCGACCTGATCGTCTCGTCGGCGCTGGTCGACACCGCCGGCGACCGCGTCACGGTGCGCCCGGTCGACGGACTGCCGATGATGCACATCGAGCACCCGCGGCTCTCCGGTGGCCGCCGCCTGATCAAATCCATGTTCGACATCTCGGTGGCGGCGCTGCTGCTGGCGCTGCTCGGGCCGGTGTTCCTGGCGATCGCCGTGGTCATCCGGCTGGACACCCGCGGCCCGGTGTTCTTCCGGCAGGCCCGGGCGGGCCGCGGCGGCGAGTCGTTCCGGATGTACAAATTCCGCACCATGCACACCGACGCGGAGGCGCACCTCGAGGCGATGCGCCAGCAGAACGAGCACGCCGGGGTGCTGTTCAAGATCCGGGCGGATCCGCGGGTGACCCGCGCCGGGCGGATCCTGCGCCGGTATTCACTCGACGAGCTGCCCCAGCTGATCAACGTCCTGCTGGGCGAGATGTCGCTGGTGGGCCCGCGCCCGCCGCTGCTCAGCGAGGTCGAGCAATATCCGCAGGACATGCGCCGGCGGCTGGTGGTCAAGCCTGGCATGACGGGGTTGTGGCAGGTGAGCGGGCGGTCGGACCTCTCCTGGGAGGATTCCATCCGGCTGGACCTGCGGTATGTGGAGAACTGGTCGCTCACCGTCGATCTGGTGATCCTGATGCGCACCGCGACGGCGGTCCTGCGCGGCTCCGGAGCCTATTGAGCTGGCGCGAGCCGCCTAGGCTCGCGCCATGCCTCGCCGGACAGCCGCGGTCCTGGTCACCCTGATCGCCCTGGTGGCGGCCTGGCGCCTGGTCACCCCGCAGGACACCACGGGGGTACGAGGTCAGCTGACGTTCCTGCGCGCGCAGCTCGACGACGGCGCCGCGCAGGACGCCCAGCAGCTGTTCCCGGAGGGCTATTTCTTCCTGCACGCGCTCTACGGCCTCGCCCACGTCGACCTCGGCCGCACCGCCGCCGACCCGGCCGAGGACGCGCGCGAGGCCCGCTGGGCGCTGGCCCGGCTGGAGTCCCCGGCCGGCCGCGAGCCGTTCGACGCCGGTCTCGCGCCCGCCTACGGCGTCTTCTACCAGGGCTGGACCAACTGGCTTCGCGGCGGCGTGCTGTCGCTGGGGCCGGATCCGGCGCTGCGGCGGGAGTTCGAGTCGGCCTCCGCAGCGCTGGCCACGGCCTTCGACGCGGCGCCGACGCCGTACCTGGCGGCCTATCCGGGCCAGGCCTGGCCGGTCGACTCGACGGTCGCGGTGGCCTCGCTGCGCCTGCACGACAAGCTCCTGCCGCCCCGGTACGCCGGCACGGTCGGCCGCTGGCTGGCGGGGGCCCGGCAGCGGCTCGACCCGGCGACCGGGCTGCTGCCGCACACCGTCGATCCGGTGTCGGGCGCACCCACGTCGGTGGCCCGGGGCACGTCGCAGAGCATCATCCAGCGCTTCCTCGTCGACGTCGACCCGGCGTTCGCCCGGTCGCAGTACCAGCGTTTCCGCGCGCTGTTCGTGGTGCGGCCGCTGCGCCTGGGGCCGGCGGTGCGCGAATATCCCGTGGGCACCGACGGCCCGGCCGACGTCGACTCGGGCCCGCTGCCGCTCGGCGTGAGCCTGTCCGCGACGACCGTGACCCTGGGGGCGGCGGCCGTGCAGGGCGACGGGCGGCTGGCCGGGGCGCTGGCCAACTACGGGGAGCTGATCGGCGTACCGGTGTCGACGCCGTGGTCCAAACGCTATGCGGTGGGCGTACTCCCGATCGGTGATGCCTTTCTGGCGTGGTCGAAGACCGCGCGGCCGTGGGTGGCCGCGCAGCCGGCGCCGCTGCCGCCCGGGGTGAATCGGGTCTGGCGGCTGCCTCTGCTGGCGGCGCTGGCGCTGATCGTGCTGCTCAGCTGGCTGCCGGTCGCCCGCCGCGGCGGGGTCAAAAACTCGGTGCGGGCGGAAATAAGCTCGGGATCGGCCTTTTGGGGGTTTTTCCGCTTTTAGAGAGCTTATGGTGGCATGTTCGAGTAGTGCCCGGAAATGGCGCAAGACCGTTCTCAGTGGGCCGTGATGGTGCCCGGCCATGGGGCGGAAGTTACTGATGGCTAGCTGTGGTGGTCGAGATGTCTCCTCGCGGGGACACATACCCGGCTTCGGGCGAATTTTGGCTAAAAGATGCATTCCACCGGTAAGTGAGTATTGAGGCGGTTACATTACGGAAGGCGCGGCCTCAAGTCTCATCTTTCGACCGAGGCCAGCGCCGCCAATGCCGGTTCAATCCGGTAGCCGAACCGCCCTCAGGTGCGGTGCCCGAACAGGCAAACCCGTCGCGAGGCGGGGACGCAAAGCCAGGGGCCTCCCCCGCGGAGGTCGCCCAGCCGCCGAAGGAGATAGGAAGAAAATGCGCTTTCCACCAGCCCACGCGGCTCCGCGCGGCTCCGTCCCGCCCAGGCGCCGCATACCCAGAAGGCTGCGGACCGCTCTGTCAGTTGCCGTCGCCGGAAGCTTCGGCCTCGTGCCGGCGGTCATGGTCGCCTCGCCCGCCCAAGCGACACCCGCTGACGACCTAACCATCTCGAGCGCCGAGATCTGGGAGGGCGGGAAGGCGTCCTTCACGGTGACCTACACTGGCGCCGCCAACTCGGGGCTCATCAACTTCGCTCCGGTCAACGGCACTACGGCGAACGCGGATTTCGCTCCTTTTTCGTCCAGCCCCGTCTCCCACATCTTCCCCGGCGGCGGTGGTGCCGCCAACACGCTGACGGTGACGGTGCAGACGAGCGCCGATGGAGTCGCCGACGATGCCGAGACCTTCCTTCTCAGGGCCACTGACACAACAACCGACACCGCAGACGGAACGGGCACGATTTATGACAGCCCGACAGCCGTCCCTGACTTGACAGTCACGGACGCCACGACCTGGGAGGGCGGAAAGGCGTCCTTCACGGTGACCTACGGCGGTTCCGGTTCCTCGGGGGCTGTCACCTTCGTGGCGGCCAACAACGAGGGCGCCGTCGCCGCCGCGACAAGCGGCACCGACTTCACCGCCACGCCCAGCCTCACCTCGTACACCTTCCCCGGCACGGTTGCTGGTGGCACCAACGCCGTGACGGTGACGGTTCAGTCGCTCGTCGACGGTGACGCCACAGCGTCCGAAACCTTCCGGCTGATCGCAGCGACCTCGGGCCAAAACGCCTCGACTGGCTCGGGCACGATCTTTGAGAGCCCGTCGACCAACGAGATCGTCCTCAGCGGGGCGACGACGGTTCCGGAGACGGCGACCGGCGGCGTCCAGAAGTCGGTGACCATCACCGCCACCTCGACGAACCCGCAGCCTTACGATGTCGTCATTCCGGTGAAGACCACCTCTGGCACGGCGATCTCCACGGGCGGGGCGAACCGGGACTACACGGCGTTGTCGTCCACCGCGACAATCGTCATCCCGGCGGATCAGACCGTCGGCACCACCACGGTGCAGCTCTGGGACGACACCTCCGACGAGGTGGACACCCAGACCTTCACCGTCGAGGAGGACGCGAGCCGGACGACGCTCGGCGGTGACGTGTTCAACGCCCAGAGCTCCGTGGAGATCGGCATCAAGGACGACGACGCGGTGCCGACGATCAGCGTCGGCGATGCGGCGACGGCCAAGGAGGGTGGGCGACTGACCTTCCCGCTCACGCTGAGCAATCCATCAGAGCTGGGAGTGGAAGCCCAGCTCACTGCAGTGGGTGTGGCCACGAGCAGCGCCGCTGCGGCGACGGTGGCCACGGACATCACCTGGGTCAACGGCCCGGACAACGTGGCGGTTCCGGCGTATGCCAAGACCACCAATGTCATGATCCCGGTCCCGGTGCACCCGGTGCCGGCGGTGGGGCCGCCGGTCGTTACCGGTTTCGAGGGCCCGGAGAACGTCAGGGTCACGCTCAGTGATCCGGACAATGCCACGCTCGGCACGCCGTCGACCGCGAACGGCCTGATCACTGACGACGAAGACGGCCAGGCGGTCTTGTGGAGCACCGTCAACGACGGGCCGTTCAACACCAGTACGTTCGCCGAAGGGGATGACGGCACCACCGACAAGAAGATCTTCGTCAAGTTCGATGACGGGGACCTGCCGACGACGCTGAACTACACCTTCGTCGATGTCACTGCCAAGAACGGCACAGACTACGTCGGGACTGCCGGAAGTATCACGGTTCCCGCCGCGGGCGCCGCCGCGGTGTCGATTCCGGTCGTCATCAAGGCCGATCGGATCGACGAACCGCACGAGACCTTCAAGCTGGTGGTGACCGACCCGAGCGGGGTTGCCAACGCTACGGACATCGGCGAGGTCCCGTTCACCATCACCGACGACGACGACCCGCCGACCTGGACGACCGAGGATGTGGCGGTTCAGGAGGGCAACTCCGGAACGGCCCTGGCGCGGATCCCGGTCAAGTTGAGTGGCCCGGCCATGGCGGATGCGATCTTCGTCGCCGGCTTCAACGACGGCAGCGCCGTCGACGCCGCCTCGACGACGGGCAGCAACGACTACAACCAGCTCAGCACGACCGTGACCATCAAGGCCGGCGAGACCGTCGGATACCTCGACGTACCGGTCAACGGCGACGAGGTCTATGAGCGGGAGGAGTCGTTCACCGTTGACTTCACCCCGCCGGCCGAGGTCGACAACAGTTCGCCGGACACCGTAAGCACGGCACGGGTGACGATCGGCAATGACGACGCCACGCCGAAGCTCACCTTCGGGCAGTTCAGCGGTCCGGAAGGCGGGACCGTGGACGTGACCGGGACCGTCGTCGGTGCCTCGCAGTACGAGTACAAGATCGGCTTCGCGGCTGCCGGCAGCGGAGACAACCCGGCGACGTCGGGCGGCGTCGACTTCACCAGCCCGACTGCCCTCGCGACCCCGATCACGATTCCCGCGGGATTCACGGGGCTGCTCACGGACGCGCCGGTCAGTTTCGTGCCGCTCGCGTTCGCGCTGAAGAACGACAACATCGACGAGGCGACCGAGACGTTCACGTTCACGGCGAGCGAGGCGACGTCGTCGCTCAAGGGCTTCGCCACCTCGACCGCAGCCGTCAAGATCGCCGACGACACACTGGATCTGCCGCCGTCGGCGTCGATCGAGGATGTCTCGATCGGTGAGAACG
Organism: Actinoplanes sp. ATCC 53533; assembly: GCF_003947245.1. NCBI lineage: Bacteria > Bacillati > Actinomycetota > Actinomycetes > Micromonosporales > Micromonosporaceae > Actinoplanes > Actinoplanes sp. ATCC 53533. The sequence continues at coordinate 42,868 of NZ_QHHV01000136.1, forward strand.
AGCAGTCCGTCGACATCGCGGTCAACCTGACCTTCACGAGCGACAACGACGCGACGTCGACCACTCAGACCGTGTCGATTCCCTACTACACCGTCGACGGTAGCGCCGTGGAGCCTGCGGACTACACCGAGACGAAGGGCACGCTCACGATCCCGGGCGGCACCCTGTCGAAGACGATCAACGTTCCGATCAAGAGCGACAACCTGACCGAGGCCAACGAGAACTTCTTCGTCAAGCTCGGTACGCCCGGTCCGGCCGGCGCCACTGTCGGAAAGGCCTCCGGCGAAGCCATCATCAAGGCCAACACCGGAACGACCGTGCCGGACGACGACGCTCCGACGCTGAAGTCGCTGGCCTCCTTCCGGCTCGGTGCCGGTAACGCCAGCCTCTCCGGCAAGGCCGCCGCCGGTGCGACCGTCGAGCTGTGGGGTCGGAACGCCGACTCCGACGAGGGTGACTACGCCAAGATCACCCAGACCACGGCCAGTTCCTCGGGGGCCTTCGCCTTCAACCCGGCGATGACCACCCACGGTATGTACTTCATGGCCAAGGCGAACGATCTGTCCTCGGCGGCGGTCAAGGTCTCCATCCGGGAGGACCCGGACATCGCGGCCACCTCCACCGGCAGGCGCACTGTCAAGCTCACCGTCACCGGTGACCCGAAGATCCGCGGCCTCGAGGCCCGAGTCTTCCGCGTCAACGCCGGCGGCCGCCTCACCCTGGTCGGCTCCGGCCGGCTGACCGCGACCGGTACGTTCACGAAGACCCTCACGGGTCTGGCGTCCGGCAGGTCCTACACCTACAAGGCCTACATCGTGGGTATCGGTTCGCGGGGAATCCTCACCGGATACTCCTCGTACACCAGGACCGTCAGGGTCAGGTAATTTCCGGAACGACATAGCTTCCGGAACGACATAGCCAGGGGCGGCCCGACGGGCCGCCCCTGGTGTGTTGTCAGAGCCGGGTGACCGTGAAGTCGTCGAAGCGGAACCGGGTGTTGTCCCCGCGGATGCCGACGGTGGCCGCTGCCGTGATGGGTCCGCAGCCGATGCCCGGGTCCACCGCGCTGATGATCGCCCGGCCGTCCACGAAGATCACAATGGTCACCGAACCACTGGGATTGTTCTGCACCGTCGCGGCCACCCGTCGCCATTTGCCCCGGACGATCGGGGTCCCGGGGGCCTCGGCGCCGAGCAGGTGGTAGGTGCCACCGTTGCTCGGCCCACCCGGGCACTTCTTCTTGATCAGGATCTTGCCGTCCCGGCGGGCCACGCTGGCGGCGTACAGCTCGTACTGGGTCTTGTGGCGCAGCCAGATGTGCACACCGTCGTAGCTGACCGCCGGGGTGTACGAGGTGGCCGTCTGGGCCGCGATGTTCAGGTCGAACGCCACCTTGACGTTGGCGAAGTCGGCGCGCCGGGTGTTCATCCGGAAGACCGCCGAGCCGGTGGAATCCGTGGAGCGGGGGCCGGGGGAGCCGTCGTCGATCTTGCCGGTGTATCCGGTGCCGTGCACCGCGAACAGCGAGCCGGAAGTCACCTCCCACACCGCCGAGAGCACCGCGTCGCGGCGCTTCGGATTGCTGTACGCGTACCCGTTGGTCACCAGCCCGGAGGTGCGGCCCAGCGCCGGCCGGTAGGCCCGCGGCCGCGCATCCGGCCGGGCCAGCAACGCCGTCGCGTCGTCCAGCGTCACCTCCTGGGTCGCGGCGCCCGCGCCGAAGTCCACCCGCAGCTGTTCGGTGCCGGCCGGTACGGCCGGCGTCGTAGCCTCCAGCCGCGCCCAGGTCGTCGCCGGCCCGTACGGCGCACCGGTGAACCACTTGCGCCACCCATGGGCCGCGCTGTACGCGTACGCGATCGCCCGAACCGCCGAACCGGCCTGGTACCAGGTGTTGATCGTGTAGGAATGTCCGGCGGTCACCGCGAACGTCCGGTCCGGCTCGGCCGGTTCGGCCACCGCCGGGGGCGCCGAGAGGAGCAAGGTGGGCGTCACGACCGCCGTCATCCCGAGCTGATGGATCTTGCGCACCGGCGGCCTCCCCCATCAGCAACGCGCCACCCGGAGTGGGGTGACGTCGCCGCATCTTTCGGACGAATCCGGCCCGGACCTGAGAAAAGGCCGGGCCGGAGTCGATCCGGCCGGCTATTCGACCTCGACGGCCGCCTCAGCGAACTGCGCCGAATACAGCCGGGCGTAGGCGCCGTCCGCCGCGATCAGGTCGTCGTGCGTGCCGTGCTCGACGATCGCGCCGTCCTCCATCACCAGGATCACGTCCGCGTCGCGGATCGTGGAGAGCCGGTGGGCGATCACGAACGACGTGCGGCCCACCCGCAGCGTGTTCATCGCGCGCTGGATCAGCACCTCCGTGCGGGTGTCGACCGAACTGGTCGCCTCGTCCAGGATCAGGATGCTCGGCTCGGCCAGGAACGCCCGGGCGATCGTGATCAGCTGCTTCTCGCCCGCCGACACGTTCGAGCCCTCCTCGTCGATCACCGTCTCCATGCCGTCCGGCAGCGACCGCACGAACCGGTCCACGTGCGCGGCCGAGGCGGCCTCCGCCACCGACTCCGGGGTGGGGTGATCGGCCCCGTACGCGATGTTGTCGTAGATCGTGCCGCCGAACAGCCAGGTGTCCTGCAGGACCATGCCGATGTGCTCGCGCAGTTCCTCGCGCGGCATGACCGCGATGTCGACCCCGTCGATGGTGATCCGGCCGCTGGTCACGTCGTAGAAGCGCATCAGCAGGTTGACCAGCGTGGTCTTGCCGGCGCCGGTCGGGCCGACGATCGCCACCGTCTGCCCGGGCTCCACCACCAGCGACAGGTTGTCGATGAGCGGCTTGTCCGGCAGGTAGCGGAACGACACGTCCTCGAAGGCGATCCGGCCCTGGACCTTGTCACCGAGCACCGGGCCGGCCGGATCGGGCGACTGCTCCTCGGCGTCCAGCAGCGCGAAGACCCGCTCCGCGGACGCCACCCCGGACTGCACCAGGTTCGCCATGCTGGCCACCTGGGTCAGCGGCTGGCTGAACTGCCGCGAATACTGGATGAACGCCTGCACGTCGCCCAGCGACAGCGAGCCGGAGGCGACCCGCAGGCCGCCGGCGACCGCGACCAGCACGTAGTTCACGTTGCTGATGAACATCATCGCCGGCTGGATCAGGCCCGAGATGAACTGCGCGCGGAAGCTGGAGACGTACAGCTTGTCGTTGTGCTCCCGGAACGTCTCGGCGGCCTCGCCCTCGCGGCCGAAGACCTTGACCAGCGAGTGGCCGGTGAACATCTCCTCGATGTGGCCGTTGAGCCGGCCGGTCGTCGCCCACTGGGCGACGAACTGCGGCTGCGACCGCTTGCCGATCCTGGTCGTGACCAGCACCGACACCGGTACGGTGATGAGCGCGATCAGCGCCAGCAGCGGTGAGATCCAGAACATCATCGCCAGCACGCCCACGATGGTCAGCAGGCTCGTGACGAGCTGGCTGAACGTCTGCTGCAGCGTCTGCGCGATGTTGTCGGTGTCGTTGGTCGCCCGGCTCAGCACCTCGCCGCGCGCCTGCTGGTCGAAGTACGACAGCGGCAGCCGGGCCAGCTTCTCCTCGACCTGCCCGCGCAGCCGGGAGGCGACGGCCTGCACCGCCGTGGCGGTCAGCCGGCCCTGGAACACCCCGAAGATCCACGCGGCCAGATAGAGCACCAGCACCCAGAGCAGCACGTGCCCGAGCCGGTTGAAGTCGACGCCCTGGCCGGGGACGATGTCCATGGACGCCAGCATGCTGGCCCGGTTCGTCTCGCCCTCGGCGCGCAGCTGCTCGACGAGCTCCGCCTTGCTGACCCCGGCGGGCAGGCCCTTGCCGATGATGCCGTCGAAGATGATGTCGGTGGCGTGGCCGAGCAGGTAGGGAGCGACGACCGACAGGGTCACGCTGGCCGCGCCGAGCAGCAGCACCACGCCGACCAGCACCCGTTGCGGGCGCAGCATGCCCAGCAGCCGCTTGCTGGAGCCCTTGAAATCCCGCAGTTTCTCGGTCGGCATGCCGCCGGCCATCATGCGGGCGGCGGGGCCACCACCCATCGGCGGCCCGGCGGGCCGACGCTCAGGCGCGGTCACGCTGAACCTCCTTGGCGTGCGCTCCGGTGCGGTCGTTCACGCCGCGGCCTCCTGTTCGGTGAGCTGGGAAAGAACGATCTCGCGGTACGTGGCATTGCCGTCCATCAGCTCCGCGTGGGTGCCCGTGCCGACCACCTTTCCGCCGTCGAGCACGACGATCCGGTCGGCGTCCCGGATCGTGCTGACCCGCTGCGCCACGATCACCACCGTGGCGTCGGCGATGTGCGCGGTCAGCGCCGCCCGCAGCGCCGCGTCCGTGGCGTAGTCGAGCGCCGAGAACGAGTCGTCGAAGAGGTAGATCTCCGGCCGGTGCACCAGCACCCGGGCGATCGCCAGCCGTTGCCGCTGGCCGCCCGAGACGTTCGTGCCGCCCTGGGCGATCGGCGCCTGCAGGCCGCCCTCCATCCGTTCGACGAAGTCCCGGGCCTGCGCCACCTCCAGCGCGGTCCACAACTGCTCGTCGGTCGCGTCCGGGTTGCCGTAGCGCAGGTTCGAGGCCACGGTCCCGCTGAACAGGTAAGGCTTCTGTGGCACCAGGCCGACCGTCCGGGACAGCAGCACCGGGTCGAGCTCCCGGACGTCGACCCCGTCGACCAGCACGGTGCCGCCGGTGGCGTCGAACAGCCGGGGCACCAGGTTGAGCAGCGTGGTCTTGCCGCTGCCCGTGCTGCCGATGACGGCCGTGATCTCCCGCGGCCGGGCCGTCAGCTCGATCCCGCACAGCACCGGCGCCTCGGCGCCGGGGTAGTGGAAGTCGACGTCACGCAGCTCCAGGAAGCCGTGCCGGCTCAGCTCGGTGACCGGATTCGCGGCGATGACCACGCTCGACGACAGCGCCAGCACCTCGTCGATGCGCTCGGCGCAGACCTCGGCGCGCGGGATCATCACGAACATGAAGGTGGCCATCATGATCGCCATCAGGATCTGCATCAGATAACTGAGGAACGCGGTCAGCGCGCCGATCTGCATCGAACCGTCGTCGATCCGGTGCCCGCCGAACCACAGCACCGCCACGCTGGAGACGTTCACCAGCAGCATCACGGTCGGGAACATCAGCGCCATCAGCCGGCCGACCCGCAGCGAGACGTCGGTCAGCTCGGCGTTGGCGACGCCGAAGCGGGCCTGCTCGCGGTCGTCGCGGACGAACGCGCGGATCACCCGGATGCCGGTGATCTGCTCGCGCATCACCCGGTTGACCTTGTCGATGCGCACCTGCATCGTGCGGAACAGCGGCCGCATCCGGGCGATGATCAGCGCGACCACGGCGACCAGGACGGGCACGACGACCAGCAACAGCGAGGACAGCGGCACGTCCTGACGCAGCGCCAGCAGGATGCCGCCGACGCACATGATCGGCGCGGACACCATCAGCAGGAACGTCATCAGGACCAGCATCTGGACCTGCTGGACGTCGTTGGTGGTGCGGGTGATCAGCGACGGCGCGCCGAACTGCCCGACCTCGCGGGCCGAGAAGTCGAGCACCCGGGCGAAGATGGCCGCCCGGATGTCGCGGCCGACGGCCATGGCGGTGCGCGCGCCGAAGTAGACGGCGGCCACCTGCGCGGCGATCTGCACCAGCGTGATGCCGAGCATCTGGGCGCCGACCATCATGACGTAGCCGGTGTCGCCGGGCACCACGCCGTTGTCGATGATGTCCGCGTTCAGGGTGGGCAGATAGAGCGTGGCGAGCGTGGCGACGAACTGGAACAACACGACCAGCAAGATCGCATTCCCGTACGGCCGGAGCCGCGCTCGCAGGAGTCGGACAAGCACCGGTCAGGCACCCCCGTCGGTCTGGTCTGGTTGGGCGGCGATCAGCGGGATCGCCGAGGTCGTGGCGCCGTCGGAGGCGACCAGCACCCCGTCGAACAGCAGCGACACCAGCTCGTCGCCGTCGTAGCGCCGGTCGCCGAACGGGCCGTAGGTATTCGCTCCGCAGAAGAGCAGAACCAGCCGGGCCACCGCGGCGGGCGGGCGGCGCAGCAGTGCCGCGTCCGGCTCGATCAGCGCGGTGAGCGCGGCGAGCAGGTCGGCGCGGGCCTGGTGCATCCGGGCCACCCCGTCGGGGTCGGCGGCGTGGTGCGCCAGCCGGGCGGCGGACATCAGCCGGGCGTTGCCGGCGAACCGGCCGATGATCAGCGTGGCGGCGGCCGACAGCCGGGCCCGGAGACCCAGGCCCGGATCGATGGCGGCGATGGCGTCGAGGGTCGGCGCGGGGTCGAAGGCGTGCACGATCGCCGCCGTGAGCAGCGACCGCTTGTCCGGGAAGACGCCGAAGATGGTGCCCTCGGCGACGCCGGCGGCCTGCGCGATCTGCTTGGTGCTGACGTCGAGCCCGTGCTCGTGCAGCAGCGGGATCGTCGCGGCGATGAGCGCGGCCCGCCGATCCTCGGGTGCCATGGCGGGCACCCGCCGGCGGCGCGGACTCGGTGCGGAAGGACTCACCCGGGGAATACTAATGAGCGAGCACTCACTCAGCCATTGATATTTGTGTCGGCGTGGTCTCGGTGGCGCCGAGCAGGGAGCGGGTGACGTTCTGGGCCTCGGACAGCATCTCGTCCGCCGCCTGCCGCAGATCGGCATCGCCGGGCTCCCGGTCGGCCTCGGCGGCGATGAGCACGGCCCGGCGGACGAGTTCCTTGGCGAACGAGGCCGTGGTGCCCTCGGTGCGCGCCGCGACCTCGTCGAGAGCTCCCTCGCTGAACGGGAGCCGGCGGGCGTACCGGGCGACCAGCAACCGGCGTGCCTGCTGGCCCGGCAGCGGCACCTCCACGGCGAGGTCCACCCGGCCGGGTCGCTGGGCCAGCGCGGGTTCGAGCACGTCGACGCGGTTGGTGGTGAGCAGGAACGCCACGTCGGCGTCGTCGCTGAGCCCGTCGAGCGCCTCCAGCACCTCGAACAGCAGCGGCTGCGCACCCTGGTAGTGGTCGCGGCTCTCCGCCACCAGGTCACAGTCCTCCAGCACCACGAGAGCCGGCTGCAGGGCCCGGGCCATCAGCGCGGCCTCCGAGACGTACTGGATGGACGGCCCGGCCAGCAGGATGACCGTCAGGTCCGGCAGCGCGCCGAGCAGGTAGCGGACCGTGTGGGTCTTGCCGGTGCCCGGCGGCCCGTAGAGCAGCAGCCCGCGCTTGAGATGCTGCCCGGCGGCCCGCAACCGCTCGCGGTGCCGGGCGACCCCGGCGACGTGCCGCTGCAGCCGTTCCAGCACGCCGGCGGGCAGCACGATGTCCTCGGGCGCGAGGGTGGGACGCCGGTGGAACGTGATGCCGCCGACGCCCGGCTCGAAGTCCGAGCCGCCCAGCGTCAGCACCTGTCCCCGCAGCACCGACCGTTCGAGCATCACCGCTCGGACCGTGCTGATCAGCGTGGCGGCGGCGCCCGGAGCCGGGGTGAGCACCTCCATGCGTGCGCCGGCGTTGCCGGAGTGCGGTTCGGCCGCGCGCTGCAGGACCGCCACCGGCGCGTCGGCGAATGTGAACAGCCGGATCCCGAACGACACCACCTGCCGGGTGCTGTCTGGTCCGGTCGCGGTGCTGCCGTAGTCGACCGCGCCGACCGGGAACTGACCGAAGCGCCCGGAGGCCTCCAGGATCTCGCTGAGCGAGTGGTGCCGGCGCTGCTCCCCGCCGCCGATGCCGAGCAGCTGTCCGGGCCCGCCGCGCTGCTCGACCTCGGCGAGCGCGACATCCAGGTCGACGAACCGGTAGGCCGGGATCTCCTCGCTGACCACCGGCAGCCGGCGCGGATCGACGCCGAGATGGGCCTCCAGCAGGGCGGCCAGGGTGGGACCGTCGCTCTGCTGCCGGTCGCGGTGCTCGGTGACCACCTCGTCGAGGAAGGTCTGGAACACGGCGATGAATTGCGCTGCCCGCTCGTCCACGCGCTGGACGCTAGTCAACGACCACCAGTCGCGTGGCGGATACGCCGATCTGCGTAGCCGTCGGGCCGCTCCGGAACGGAGACCCGCGGCGGCGTGCGAGGCGAGGCGAGATCGGGGTATTTCCTCAGCGTATACTCTCAGCGTATAGTCGCTCGCATGACGGTGCCACTGACCCTTCTCGGGCTTCTCGAACGCGAACCCAGCCACGGCTATGACCTCAAGCGCGACTACGACTCCTACTTCGGGCGGGGCAAGCCGCTCTCGTTCGGCCAGGTCTACTCGACGCTGGCCCGGCTCGCCCGCGACGGCAAGGTGGTCATCAGTGACCTGGAGCCCGGCGAGGGCCCCGACCGCAAGCGCTATGTCATCACCGACCTGGGTGCCACCGAGGTGGACGCCTGGCTGACCGAGCCGGTCGCCGCCGAGCCGCACCTGCAGACCGTGCTCTTCGCCAAGGTGACCCTCGCCCTCATGCTCGGCCGCAACGCCGAGGCCTACCTCGACACCCAGCGCGCCGCCCATCTGCGACGGATGCGCGAGCTCACCGAGATCAAGCGCACCGGCGGCCTGGTCGACGCCCTGCTCGCCGACCACGGCCTGTTCCACCTCGAGGCGGATCTGCGCTGGATCGATCTCACCTCGGCCCGCCTCGACGCCCTGGCCAGGGAGGTGCGGTCATGACCGACCGCACCGGGCGGCACCCGGCCGCACCGCGCCGCGGCCTCGCCGGCGAGGGCCAGCAGGGCAGGACAAAGGTGGCTCGGTCATGACCGTCATCGAGGCGCGCGACGTGGTTCTTTCGTTCGGCGAGACGCCGGCGCTGCGGGGCGCCCAGCTCGCCGTCGCCGAGGGTGAGCTGCTCGCGATCATGGGGCCGAGCGGCTCCGGCAAGTCCACCCTGCTGCACTGCCTGGCCGGCATCCTGGTGCCCGACGCCGGTGAGATCCACTTCGAGGGCCGGCGGGTGGACCGGCTCGGCGAGACCGAGCGCAGCCGCCTGCGGCGGGACAAGTTCGGTTTCGTCTTCCAGTTCGGCCAGCTCGTTCCGGAGCTCAGCGCGCAGGAGAACGTCGCCCTGCCGCTGCTGCTCGGCGGCGTGCGCCGGGCCGCGGCGGTGGCCGAGGCCCGCACCTGGTTCGGCCGGCTCGGGCTCGACGGGCTGGAGGAGCGGCGCTCCGGGGAGCTCTCCGGCGGCCAGGCCCAGCGGGTCGCCCTGGCCCGTGGGCTGGTGGCCCGGCCACGGGTGCTGTTCGCCGACGAGCCGACCGGCGCCCTCGACTCGCTCACCGGCGAGCACGTCATGGACCTGCTGGTCAGCGCGGCCCGCGAGCAGGGCACCACGGTCGTGCTGGTCACCCACGAGGCTCGGGTCGCGGCGTACGCCGATCGGGAGGTCGTCGTCCGCGACGGCAAGGTGCACTCGCTGACCGCCGAGGCGATCCCTCGTCCAACCGCCCCGCCGCCGCCCTTGACCGGACTGAAGGCGAGCGCATGATCCGCTTCGGACTGCGGCTCACCCTCGCGGGTGGCCGGGAGGCAGCCGTACGCCTGGTCGTGATCGCCCTGGCCGTGGCCCTCGGGGCCGGCATGCTGCTGCTCGCGCTCGCCGGGCTCAACGGCGTGACCAGCCAGAACGACCGGTACGGCTGGGCCAACTCGGCGGACGCGCCGGGCGCCGAACGGGGCGCGGATCCACTGTGGTGGCAGTTGCGGGTGGACGGCTTCGATCGCCGTACCGTCGGCCGGGTCGATCTGGCCGCGACCGGGCCGAACTCGCCGGTGCCGCCGGGCCTGCCCCGGCTGCCCGGCCCGGGGGAGTATTACGCGTCGCCGGCGCTGGTGCGGCTGATCGCCGCCACCCCGGCCGCCGAGCTGGCCGACCGCTTCCCGGGCCGCCGGCTCGCCGGCACGATCGGCCCGGCCGCGCTGCCCGCCCCGGACTCGCTGGTGGCCGTCGTCGGCTACACCCCCGCGGAGCTCTCGCGGCGCGCCGGAGTGTCCCGGGTCGGCACCATCGCGACCACCGCGCCGACCCTGTGCCCGAACGGCTGCTGGAGCGGCATCCCGGCGGCCGGGCTCCAGCTTGTCCTGTCGGTGGTCGCGGCGGCGCTGATCTTCCCGCTCTTCATCCTCATCGGTACGGCCACCCGGCTCGCCGCCACCCGCCGCGAGCAACGGTTCGCGGCGATGCGGCTGGTCGGCGCCACCCCGGCGCAGGTCTCCGTGGTCGCCGCCGTCGAGTCCACGGTGTCGGCGCTCGCCGGTACCGTCCTCGGCTTCGCGTTGTTCTTCGCCTTCCGGGACACCTTCGCGGCGATCCCGCTCACCGGCGCGCCGATGTTCCCCGCGGACCTGGCGCTCGACCCCGTGACGTTCCTCGGCGTGGCGCTCGGGGTGCCGCTGATCGCCGCGCTCGCCGCCCGGCTGGCGCTGCGCCGGGTGCGGATCTCGCCGCTGGGTGTCACCCGGCGGGTCACGCCCCGGCCGCCGCGGGCCTGGCGGCTGATCCCGCTGGCCCTCGGCCTCGCCGAACTGGCCTACTTCGTGGGCCGCCGGCCGGGCACCACCAACGGGCAGATCCTCGCCTTCCTGCCCGGCATCTTCGTCATCATGATCGGCCTGATCGTGGCCGGCCCGTGGCTGACGATGGCCGGCTCCCGGCTGGTCGCCGGCCGCGCGGACCGGCCGGCCGCGCTGATCGCCGCGCGCCGGCTCGCCGACAACCCGCGGGCGGGCTTCCGCTCGGTCAGCGGGCTGGTGCTCGCCCTCTTCGTCACCAGCGTGGCCGTCGGGGTGATGGGCTCGATCGCCGCCCAGCAGGACACGCCGAGCCGGGACCGGGGCGCCGCCGCCCTGTTCACCCTGTTCCGCGACGAGGAGGCGGCGCCGACCGGTGACCCGGTCCCGGCCGCGCTGCTGACCCAGCCGGGGGTGCTCGGCAACGTGGTGACCCGGATCCCGCCGGAGAGCGTGCCGGTCCCGAAGGGTCAGGCCGGCGCCTTCGGGTGGCCGTACCTGCTGGCCTCGTGCGCCGAGATCGCCCGGCTGCCGGATTTCACGCAGTGCGCGGCCGGGGCCCGGACCGCCTGGGTCTGGCCCGACCTGACCGGCCCGGACGACTGGACGGGAAGCTTTCCCGCCGCGGACGTCGATCCGGCCTCGCTGCTCACGTTCCGGGTGCAGTCGATCGTGACCGTGACGGACGGCTCCACCGCCGCGCTCGAGACGGCCCGGACCACCCTGGAGCTAGCCCACCCGATGCTCTACTCGCCCTATTCCGACGTGGAGTTCCGGGCGGATACCGCGCGGGTCTTCGAGGGCTGGAAGCGGCTGGCGAACGTGGTGATCCTGGCCAGCCTGGCCATCGCCGGGTGCAGCCTGGCGGTGAGCGTCGCGGGCGGCCTGAGCGAGCGCAAGCGCCCGTTCAGCATGCTGCGGCTCACCGGCGTCTCGCTCGGCACGCTGCGCCGGGTGGTCCTGCTGGAGAGCGTCACCCCGCTGGTGATCGCGGCCGTGGTCGCGCTGGGCGCCGGGCTGGTGGCGGCGCATCTGTTCCTCACCGCCCAGATGCAGCTGTCGCTGAGCCCACCCGCGATCTCGTTCTATGCCATCGTGGCCGGCGGGCTGGCGGCGTCGCTTGCCGTGATCGCCTCCACGATGCCGCTGCTGCGCCGGATCACCGGCCCGGAGGCGGCCCGCAACGAATGAGGTAGCTGCGCCTGCCCCGGGGTCACGCCAGGATCCGGGCGGTCTGCTCGATCATGATCCGGCGACTCAGCTCGGCGTCCGCCGGCGACACGGCCACCGTCTCGCCGGCGCGGCGCCGGCGGATCTGTCCGATCAGCTCCGCGGGTACGCCGTGCCGGTGCAGGTCGTCGATGGCCTCCTGCTTGCTGATGAGCCGTCCGGTGGCGATGGTGGCCGCGGCCCGCGCGAGGGTGGTCAACCCGTGATCGACGTAAACGGCCTGCTGCCACAGCTCGGGCTTGGCGGAGGCTCCGGCCCAGTAACCGGACAGTTCGTCGCGCGCCGCGGCCCGTACCGTCGCGTCGTCGACCGGGGGGAGCAGGTCGGCCGGCGGTGGGCCGTGCACCGTGAGGCCGAAGGCGAACAACTCGGCGCGGGCGATCGCGCCGAACGGCCGCCGGTACAGCTCCTGATGTGCCCAGATCAGGTGCTCGCGGCCCAGCTCGTGGAGATCATCGAGGGGCAGGTAGGCGCAGTGCAGCAGGTCCGCGCCGGGCAGGGCGCGGTGCAGGTCGACGAGCTGTCGCTCGTCCGGTTCCCGCGGCACGACGGCGCAGAGGTCCAGATCGCTGATGCCGGGCCGGTAGTCGCCGGAGGCCAGCGAGCCGCCGACATAGAGGGCGTGCGTCAGCGGCCGGATCGCCTCGGCGAACGCCGGGACGACGGGTGCCGCGGCCAGCCGTGGATCCATGCCGGTCACGCTATCCGGCGGATGGCCGCGCCACGCCGGGGGAGCGGCGGGTCGGCGGGTTGGTCGGTGGTCGGGCACACTGGGGCACATGGTGCAGCCAGGGCCCGATCCGGACGACTACCCGCCGATCGATCCGAGCGAGCCCGTTCCCGACGACCCGGGCGAGCTTTCCCCGGACACGCCGGAGACCCTGCCGCCGGCGCCGGTCGAGCCCATGCCGGGCCCGGACGACCCGGGCAACGTGCCGGAGCCGGCCTGAGCCGCGACCGGCGGCCCGGCTGAACGCTCAGCCGGGCCACCGAACGGGCAGCCTTCAGTCCGGCCAAGGGTGGTGGCGGGGCGGTCGGACGGGGGATCAGCCGATCAGCGAGCGGATGATCACGATGGCCAGGAAGACCACGATGAACGCCAGGTCGATGGACATCCCGCCGAGGCGCAGCGGCGGCACGATCCGCCGGACCGGGGCGAGGATCGGCTCGGTGACCGCGTGCACCCCGGCGGTGAGCCGGGAGCGGACCGAGCCGTAGGCGGAGGGTCCGGCCAGCGCCACCGTCCAGTCCAGCACCGCACGCACGATCAGCAGCACCTGCACCAGCAGCAACACTAGGCTCACGAGGGAGAGCACAAGACCCATGAAGACCTCCAAGGCCGAACGGGGGCGCTCTCCACTATGCGGCTTTTTGTTGTGAACTCGCTGAGGGACGGCTGCGAATGCGCCTGACCGTGCTCGGCGGCTGCGGCGCCTGGCCCGAGCCGGGGTCGGCCTGCAGCGGCTTCCTCGTCGAGCATGACGGGTTCCGGCTGGTGCTGGACCTGGGCTATGCCACCATGCCCCGGCTGCCCGGGCCGGTCGACGCGGTCTTCATCAGCCACGGCCACCCTGATCACTGCGCCGACCTCAATCCGCTGCTCCGCGCCCGGTCGATGAGCGAGGACCAGCCGCCGCCGCTGCCGGTCTACGCGCTGCCCGGCGCGCTCGACGCGGTGCTGGCGCTGGACCGGCCGGGCATGCTGGACGACGCCTATGTGCTGCACGACGTGGTCGCCGGGCAGCCGTTCACCATCGGGCCGTTCGCCGCGACGACCCGGTTGCTGCCGCACTGGCGGCCGAACGCGGGGATCCGGCTGGCGGCCGGCGGGCGGGTGCTGGCGTACACGGGCGACTGCGGCCCCAGTCCCGAGGTCGTGGCGCTGGCCCGGGACGCGGATCTGCTGGTCGCCGAGGCGACGCATCTGACCGCCGTACCGCCGGACGTTCTGGGCATGCTCAGCAGCGTGCCGGACGCGGGCCGGCAGGCCCGCGAGGCCGGCGCGCGCCACCTGCTGCTCACCCACCTGTGGCCCGGCACCGACCACGCGGCCGCGGTGGCGCAGGCGGCCGCCGAATTCCCGGGCCCGATCGAGGTCGCGGTGCCCGGGCTGGTGATCACCCCTGGGTAGGCTGCCGGGATGTATGCGATCGATCTTGACGGCGGCGCGGAGTTGCGGCCCCTGGAACCGTGGCAGGCGCCCGAATTCCTCGCCCACATGGACCGGGCCCGCGAGACCGTGGACCCGTGGATCCCGTGGGCCGGCATCAGCACCGACCTGCCGACCGCGACGGCGACCCTGCAGCGCTATGCGGACAAGGCGGCCGCCGACACCGGCCGTCTCTACGGCATCTGGCTCGATGGGACGCTGATCGGCGGCGCCATGTTCGTGCGGTTCGACGCCGTGTCGGGCACCTGCGAGGTCGGCTGCTGGCTGGAGCCGGCGGGGCAGGGCCGCGGCCTGGTCACCCGGGCGGTGCGGCTCATCATCGACTGGGCGATGGAGGTCCGCGGCATCTACCGCGTCGAGTGGCACTGCCGCACGGACAACGCCGCCAGCGCCAATGTCGCGCGCCGCCTCGGCATGCACCTCGACGGGGTGTTGCGCGGCGAGTATCTGTACCAGGGTGTCCGCCACGACACCCAGGTGTGGTCCCTCATCGCCCCGGACCGGCCGGCAGCGACGTGAGCAGGTAGTCCTCGACGGTGGTCGCGGGCCGACCCAGCAGGTCGGCCAGCGCCGGGCCGGCCGGTCCGAAGTCGCCGCTGCGGCTCGCGGCGATCACCACCGACCGGCCCGTCGCTCGCGAGCCGGGGCCGGTGACTGCCACGGTGGCCCTGCACTCCGCCCTGCCCCAGATCGACAGCCTCTCCGCCGGAGAGAAGGCCCTGCTCGGCGAGTGGCTCGATCACCTCACGGCCTGGCTCAACCGGCCTGTGCCACCTGGCCGGGGCGTGGCACCGGGACGGACCGCGGGCGGCGGCGGGGGCGCCGTCGGATGATCCATTCGGCGAACGCCAGGTTGATCACCCAGCTGGCGATCATCAGCATCGCGTGGGCGAAGACGCCGGGCTGGCCGACCAGCAGGACCCACGGCAGGTGGGTCAGCGCCTGGGTGCCGGCGCCCTGGCCGATCGCGTACCCGCGGATCATCCAGGCGCGGTGCCGGGCGAAGTCGCGGCGCCGGACCGCGACGAAGCTGAGCACGATGGCGACGGCCATGGCGGTGCCGAAGCCCAGCCGGACCAGGCCGAGGATGCCGAAGCGGGCGCCGTCGAGCGCCGGCAACGGGTAGAACAGGGTCATCCAGAGGCCGGACACCGCCGCGGCCAGCCCGCAGGGCACCAGGACCCGGCCGGCGATCCGGTGCCAACGGGGCCGGCGGCGGCGCAGACCACTGTGGAACTGCAGCGCGCCGAGCACGCAGAACAGGCTGGCGCCGATGATGTGCACGACCACCGGCAGCGGCACGGCGAAGAACCGGGCGTTGGCAGGTGTGACCTCGGCACCGGACGCCAGCTCGGCTACCCGGAAGGCCCCGGCGAGCACCGGCACGGCACTGAGCGCCAGCAGGCCCGCGGTCGCTCGCCACTCGGCCCGGGAGGAGGGGTTTGTCATGGCTCGATCGTGCCGAGCGCCACGGGCCGGCGTATCGGTCCCTGGTCTGGTGACCCGGCCGTACTTTCGGCGGAGTCAACGCCCGTGGACCCGGTGGGTCTCGTATGCCCAGATCGCGATCTCCACCCTGTTTCGGGCGCCGAGCTTGTTCATCAGGCTGGTGACGTGGGTCTTCACCGTGCTGAGCGTGATGTGCAGCTCGGCACCGATCTCGGCGTTGGTCCGCCCGCGCGCGACCGCCGTCAGGACCTGCTCCTCGCGGTCGGTCAGCGCGTCGACCGGCTGCACCGGCGCCGCGGGCCCGGACCCGGCGAAGGTGCGCAGCAGGCGCGCGGTGATGCTCGGCGCGATCATCGCCTCCCCGTCGGCGGCGGCGCGCACGGCCTGGGCCAGCATCACCGTGCCCGCGTCCTTGAGCAGGAACCCCCGGGCACCGGCGCGCAGCGCGGCGTAGACGTACTCGTCGAGGTCGAAGGTCGTGATGACGACGACCGCGAGCGGATCGGCGACCTCCGGCCCGGCCAGCGCGCGGGTGGCCGCGATGCCGTCGACCCCGGGCATCCGGATATCGAAGAGGCACACGTCGGGGCGCAGCCGCCGGGCCAGCTCGACGGCCCGTTGCCCGTTGGCCGCCTCGCCGACCACCTCGATGCCCGGCTGCGAGTTGAGGATCATCGTGAGCCCGGTCCGGACGATCTCCTGGTCGTCTGCGACGACCACGCGGATGCTCACGTGGGCGATCCGTTCCGGGGCAGCACCGCGGTCACCGTCCAGCCGCGGCCCGGATCGGGCCCGGCCTCGCAGGTGCCGCCGAGCAGCCCGGCGCGCTCGATCATGCCGACCAGCCCGTATCCCGCCGCGCCGCCCGCCGGCGGGCCGCCCTCCCCGTCGTCGCTGACCCGCAGCCGCACCGAGGTGGGATCGGCACTGACCCGAACCTCGATCCTCTTCGCGTGCCGGGCGTGCCGCCGGGCGTTGGTCACCGACTCCTGGGCGATCCGGAAGATCGCCGTGCGCACCGGGGGCGGCAGGTCGCCGAGATCGCCGGTGATGTCCACGTCGACCGGCGGGCCGGACCGGGCCGTGCCGGCCAGCGTCGCCAGGTCGGCGAGCCGGGCATCGGGGGCCGGCTGGGCCGGCGGGCCGGCGGGCGGGTCGTGCCGCAGCACCCGGACCATGCCGCGCATCTCGGCGAGGGCCCGGGACGCCTCGGCCTCGATGACGTGCAACGCGTCGGTGGCCGCCGCCGGGTCGCTCGGCGCCATGGCGAGACCGGCCTGGGCACGGATCGCCATCGCGGACACGTGGTGCGCGACGGTGTCGTGCAGGTCGCGGGCCAGCCGTTCGCGTTCGAGCAGCTTGACCTGCTCCAGCTCGCGCTGCCGGGCCCGGGCCCGCCACCGCAGGGCCAGCCCCAGGGCCGCGGTGGCGGAGAGGACGGCGAACCCGGCGACCAGGTCGACCGGGCTGAGCTGCCCGGCGGCCGCGCCGAGCGCGACCTTGCCCAGGATGAAGGCCAGCCCCAGCACGGCCTCGCGACCGGACCCCCAGCGCAGCAGGGCATAGGGCAGGAGCAGCAGGAAGACGAGCGTGAACGACTCCAGGGTCGCGCCCGGCAGCAGCACCGGGGCGAGCCCGCTGACCCCGAAGCCGATCACCACCATCAGCAGCGGCCGGGTCCGCCGCCACAGCAGGATCGGCACCAGCGCGACGACGATGCCCGCCGACGCGAAGCGCCACGGCAACTCGGGCCGGAGCAGGCCCTCCAGCACGGCGAGCGGCACGAGCACGGCGACCAGAGCCCAGTCCCGCCACACCCGCGTGGGCGGGTGCGGGGAGCGGGGCTCGTCCCAGAGCGAGCGCAGCAGGTCGTGCACTCGTTGATCGTACGAGAGTGCCGGCTCTGCCAGATCGTCCCTGAGAACGACTCAAGGCACGATGATCTGGATGCCGGCGGGTGCCGGCCCGTCCATGGCGGCCAGCGCCGCCGGCGCGTCAGCCAGCGCGAGCTCGCCGGTGACCAGGTCGGCGGGGCGCAGCGCGCCCGTGGCCACCAGCGGCAGCAGCTCCCGGTACGCGTGTGCCGGCATCCCGTGGCTGCCCAGGATCTCCAGCTCGTGGGCGACGACGAGCTCCATCGGTACGGTCGGCCGGCCCGTCACCGCCGGCAGCAGGCCCACCTGGACGTGCCGTCCCCGCCGGCGCAGGCCCTCGACCGAGGCGGTGAGCGTGGCCTGGCTGCCCAGCGCGTCGAGGGAGACGTGCGCGCCGCCGCCGGTGATCTCGCGGATCGCCGCCACGGGAGACGTCGAGCCGTCCACCGTGGCTGCGGCACCGAAGCGCCGGGCCAGGGCCAGCGCGCCGGCCGCCACGTCGACCGCGACCACCCGGGCGCCCGCCGCGACGGCGACCATCACCGCGGACAGGCCGACGCCGCCGCACCCGTGCACGGCGACCCACTCGCCGGGGCGGACCCGGCCCCGGGCCACCACCGCCCGGAACGCCGTGGCGAACCGGCATCCCAGGGTGGCCGCCGCGGCGTAGCCCACCCCGTCGCCCGCCCCGTCGCTCAGCCGCACCAGGTTGGTCTCGGCGTTCGGCACCACGACGAGCTCCGCGAACGAGCCCCAGTAGGTGAAGCCCGGCTGCTCCTGCCGGTGGCAGACCTGCTGGTCACCGGCGAGGCAGGCCGGACACGTCCCGCACGCGCAGACGAACGGCGCGGTGACTCGGTCGCCCACCCGCCAGTCGCGCACGCCGGTGCCGACGGCGGCGATCTCGCCGGCGAACTCGTGCCCCGGCACGTGCGGGAGCCGGATGTCGGTGTCGTGCCCCCGCCAGCCGTGCCAGTCGCTGCGGCACAGCCCCGTCGCCCGGACCGCGACGACGACACCGCCGGCGGGTGGCTCGGGGTCGGGCACGTCGCGAACCTCGGGCAGCTCGCCGAACCGGTCGTAGATCACCGCACGCATGACCTCATCGTCGCAGGCGGCCGTACGAGTCGAGGGTCCGCAGCGCCTGCAGGGTGACCATCCCGCGCCAGGCCAGCCGCGACGCGGTGCCGGGCGGCTGCCAGGAGACCTCCCAGCCGCCGTCCGGTTGCTGGGCTCGCAGCAGGTGGTCGAGGTGCCCGTCGAGCTGGGCGGCGGTGAACAACGGGCGCCAGCGCGAGTCCGCGGCCGGGGCGATGTCCAGCGGGGTCAGCCCGTACCCCTCGGCCTTGGGGTCCAGGTGGAACATGGCAACCGTGCCCAGGTGCTCGACCACCGCGGTGGCCTGCTTGTCCGCCCGTTCCCGGTCGGGCACCTGAGCCAGGAACACCAGCACCTCGGACAGGGCGTGCACCTCGTCGGGCAGCGGGCCGTTCTCCAGGGCCTGCCAGGTGTAGCGGGTGGCCGCGTCCCGCCACGGGTGGGCGAAGTCCAGCTGGTGCAGCAGCCCGGCGAGACCGGCAGTCGGATTCAGCCCGGGGACGTAGGTCCAGTCCGTCAGGTGCTCGGCGCGAGGATAGGACTCGATGACCGGCGCGGCCAGGGAGACCGCCCCGTCGACGGCGATGCCGTCCAGGAAGTCGGCCGCACCCTGCAGCAGCGCTGAATCCGTGGTCCGGGCGGCGACGAGGGTCTGCAGGGCGACCTCGACGTCGAGGGGCAGGCTGGCCGGGCAGCGTTTGTCCGGCTCCAGCCCGTGGCCGAAGCCGCCGTCGTCGTTCCGGTAGCCACGTAGCGCGTCGACGACCCCGCTCGCCGGGGCACCGTGGAACAAGGTGTCGAAGAGGCGCTGCTCCAACAGCCGGGCCTCGGCCCGCAGGAACCGCTCGGCGGCGGCGAGAACGTCATCCATGGTCGCAGCGTACGAATCCGGCGGCGGTGGCGTCTTGGACGAATCGGCCGCGGCGTCAGTGGTACTTCAGCTCGCCGGCGGCGATCGGGACGGTCAGCCTGTTCTCCTCCGGCGCCAGCGGGCAGAGCCACTGGTCGTCGTACGCGCAGCTCGGGTTGTAGAGGTAGTTGAAATCCAGCAGCACGCGGGTGGCGGAGACCATCTCCACGCCGCGGCCGTGGGTGCCCTTCACGGTGTCGGTCAGATAGCGCCCGCCCCCGTAGGACTGCGGGCCGCAGGTAGCGTCGCGGACCGGGAGGAACAGGCCGCCGCCGTACCCCGCCAGCCACCAGAGCGACAGCGCGCCCCACGGGGTGTCCAGGATGCCCACGCGGTCGTAGCGGCAGACGCCGTCCGGGCCGCCCGTGTCGATCTCGATCTCGCCCGGCGCCGGGCGCAGCTCCACCTCGGCGCGGAACTCGTCGTTCGGCGGGAAGTAGGACAGGCCCTCGAAGTCGCCGGTGCTCGGGATCGGTGACTGAGGGTGATATGCGAACAGCTCGTCACGCCGGGCGCGGAAGTCGGAGAGATCGGTCGCGGTCAGATAGATCCGGGCCACCGCCGCGCGGTAGTCGGCGAGTTCGAGTGCCTGCACGCCGACACCGTATCCCGTGGCCCCCGCGCCGATCTTCCGGTTCGCCCCCCCCAGGCTCGGTCAGAGGTCGCGTAGCTCCTCCCGGAGGAGCCCGGTGACGTAGTCGTGGCGTTCGCTGCCGACCGGGATGCCGCGGCTCGGGCCCTCGGCCAGCATCAGCACGTGGAGGTGGACCCGGTAGAGCGCGAGCCGGATCCGGGCCGCGTCGTCCAGCACCAGGCCGGTCGCGGCGGCGTAGCCGCGCAGGAACGGATGCTCCGGCGCGTCCTCGATGCGGTGGAACAGCGCCGGGGACACCAGGTCCAGCAGCGGGTCGCCCCAGAGGAAGCGCTCGCCGTCGACGAGCCCGGTCAGCCGGCCGCCGTCGGCCAGCACGTTGCCGTCCCAGAGGTCGAAGTGCAGCAGCGCGGGCCGGGTGACCGTCGCGAGGTTGGCATGGTGCCGGGCGGCGAGCGTGTCGATCCCCGGCGGCAGTGGCACCGCCCAGTCGGCGGCGTCCGCCAGCAGGTCGGCGATGATCGCGCCGTACGCGGTGGGCCAGTCGGCGGCGGCCGGCCGGTCGCCGGTGTAGCCGAAGTGCGGACCGGTGATCCGGTGCAGGCCGGCGATCGCGGCGCCGAGTTGCTCGCGGACCCCGGCGCTGTCCGGCGATCCGGTCAGGCTGTCGCCGGGCAGCAGCGTCGTGACGATCCAGTCGGCGCCGAGATGCAGCACCTCCGGCACGGGCACGCCGGGGGCGCCGGCACGGACCGTGCGGAAGTACGCCGCTTCGGCGGCGATGAGACCACGCTCGTACCGGAGCAGCCGGGCCCCGGCCGGCGGGCCGACCTTGACCACCACGTCCCGCCCGTCGGCCAGGACGGCGCGCCACACGGCCGCGAAGCCGCCGCCGGACAATTCAGCGGCATCGCTGACATTCACCCCGAAAGCGCCGCTGAGCAGGGCATTGATCATGGAAAAGTCGAGAATGCGTTGGGTTGGACTGCGCATGCCGCATTGTGCATCTGCCCGGCTTGGGAAAACCTTGGAGTCCACGAAGGATCGTGTCTAGTTCGATGGTGAGTCCCGCGCCCGGAAGGGTACACACGCTGTATGACCGTCAGTGACGAACGGCCGGGGTTGGCGGACCCCAGCCGGGAAATCACACCAGGTGACAACTCCGTTCGCCCGGCAACCCGCCCGGTGCCCCTGGCACCGCCGGCCGGCGCGGACGACCTACCGCGGTATCTGCACGCCCTGCGCCGGCTCGCCGACGCGGACGATCTCGCGGCGGCACACTCCGGATGCACCCTCGCGGTCGACGCGGCCGGCCGGGACGGCTCGGCGGCCGGGCTCGCGATGGCCTACTCGCAGCGCAGTTCGGTGGCGCGGCGGATGGGGCGGCTGCCCGAGGCCGCCCGCGACGCCGAGGCCTCCGCGGAACTGCTCGCCGTCTCGGGCACCGACCCGACCGGCCCGGCGGCGGCGCTTGTGCTGTCGCGCCGGCTGGCGGTGCTGCTCGACCTCGGCGACCTCGACCTCGCGGACGGGCTGCTGGTCGAGGCCGGGCTGGACGGCGACCTGCCGGACGAGCCCGAGTTCCTGTTGCTGCGCTATGTGCGCGGGCGCCTGCACACCGCGGCGGCGCGGCCCGGCGAAGGGCTGGCGGAGCTGTACCGGTGCGGCGAGCGGCTCGGCGTGCGGCGTTCCGACCACCCCGGCGTGCTGCCGTGGCGCTCGGCGGTGGCCTCCGTCCTGGTTGGACTCGGCGCGCGGGAGGCGGCCGAACGGCTCGTCGCCGAGGAGGTCGCGCTGACCCGGCGGCACGGGCTGGCGTCGGCGCTGGGGCGGGCCCTGCGGATCCAGGGACAGGTCCGGTCCGGCGCCGCCGGCATGGCCGCCGCAGTGGAGGCGATCCGGGTGCTGCAGGGCACGCCGCGGCGCTTCGAACTGGCGACGGCGCTGGTCGACCACGGGGCCCTGCTTAACGCCGCGCGGCAACGGCCGCAGGCGCGCCGGGTGCTGCGGGACGGCCTGGAGCTGGCGCAGGAGTGCGGCTCTCCGGCCCTGGTGGCCCGGGCGCGCGAGCTCTTCGCGGGTCGTACGGTGAGGTAAGGGTAGCCTTATCTCGTGACCACGACCTTGCGCGCCGCCGCGCAGCCTTACCAGCCGTTCGCCCTGCGGGTGGCCAGGATGCAGCGGCTGAGCACCACCTTCGTGCGGGTCACGCTGACCGGCGAATCCCTCGCTGAGTTCGCCGGGCACGGCCTGGACCAGCGCATCAACCTGATCCTGCTGCCCGCGGACGCCGACCACGAGGCGTTCGCCCGCCGCCCGGACTGGCTGGCGGCCTGGCGCAGCGGCCCGCCGGAGTCACGGGCGCCGCTGCGGGTCTACACGATCCGGGCGTTCCGGCCGGCCGCGCTCGAAGTGGACGTGGACTTCGCGCTGCACGGCGACGGCGGCCCGGCGTCGCGCTGGGCGGGCGCGGCCCGGCCCGGCGACCAGGTGGTGATGATCGGCGCCACCCACGGCCACCCGGTCACGGACGTCGCCTGGCGCCCGCCGCCGGGCGCCACCCGGCTGTTGCTGGCCGCCGACGAGACGGCACTGCCGGCGGCGGCCGCGATCCTGGAGGGTCTGGACCGGCCGGCCACGGCGTTCCTGGAGGTGCCGGCCCGCGACGACTGCCTGCCGATCGGCGGTCCCGCGAGCATCACCTGGCTGGTCCGCGCCGAGGGACAGCGGCTCGAACCGGTGCTCCGCGCCCACCTCGACGCCGTGGCTCCGGCCGCCGCGCCCACCGACGTCGATCCCGCCGAGGACGACATCTGGGACGTGCCCGAGCACCCCGCCGGGAGCTTCTACGCCTGGCTGGCCGGGGAATCGGGCACGGTGGTGGCGCTGCGCCGGCACCTGGTCGGCGAGCGCGGGGTGGACCGCTCCTCGGTGGCCTTCATGGGCTACTGGAAACGCGGCCGCGCCCAGCAGAACTAGCTAGATGGCCAGGGGCTCGCGCGGCGACCACGCGTTGTGCTCCGCGAAGGTCCGGTATCGGTGCAGGGCGAGGAACAGCCAGCCCAGGCTGACCACCGCCAGGATGACGAACGCGATGGCGCCGCCGAAGGTGTCCCAGGCGGTGTGCATCGCGACCGCGCCGGCGAAGGTGGCGAGGAAGGCCAGCAGCTTCTTGCCGGACGGGGAGGCCACCAGCGCCCACAGGGCCCCGCAGGTGAGGCCGGTCCACGCGGTGTGCCCGGCCGGCGCCGTCAGGCCGCGGACGAAGAGCGTCTCCTGGACCGCGCCGATGTTGCCCTGCGAGGACAGCAGCGCGCTGAAGCCGTAGCCCATCGTCTCCAGCGCGGCGAAGCCCATGCCGGACGCCACCCCGATGACCAGGCCGTCCGACGGCAGCCGGCGGCCGTGCCGGGCCAGCAGCGCGAAGAGCAGCACGATCGGGACGATCATCTTGGCGGATTCCTCGATGAGCGCGACGAACAGCATGGGCAGGGCGCCGAGCCCGCGCAGCGCGTCGTATTCCAGCGTGCCGGCCACCACGACGCCGATGACGCCGCCGAAGAAGGCCGCGATGACCAGCGCCGACGCGGGCACCTGCCAGCGGCCGGTGCGGGCCTGCGCGAACGTCAGGAACGCCAGCGGCACGACGGTCGCGCCCAGCAGCAGCAGCGACGGGATGAAGTTCGGGTTCTGGGTCCGTACCAGGGTGCGCAGCACGATGACGTAGAGAACCAGCCCGATGACCAGCACACCGAGCCACGCCCACCGCCGGGGGAGATCACGCATGGCTCGATCCTCGCGTACGGGATGGTCGGGCGCCAGTTCCGCGGCCGGAAACGGGTACCCGGCGGACCCTGGAGATCATTTATCATCCCCGCCATGCCCGCCGCGCCCACCCAGCCGCCACCCACCTTCGACGCCGCTGACGCCTATCCGGAGCTGCGTCGGCTGCGGGCCGCGCTGGCCGCCCTGGACTGGGCCGGGGCACGGGCGATCGTCGACTCCGCCGCGGAACCGGCCGGGCGCACGCTGCTGATCCGCGCGGCCGGCGACCGGGAGGGGCTCGAGCCGTTCCTGCGCTCCGTGCTGGCCCGCGATCCCGACGACGCCGTCGCCGGATCCCTGCTCGGTGGTCACCTCGTCCAGGTCGGCTGGAAGATCCGGACGTCGGCGCAGGCCCAGTACGTGAGCGCCGAGCAGTTCCGCGGCTTCCACGAGCACTTGCGCCGGGCCGAGCAGGTGCTCATCGAAGCGGCCGCCCGGAACCCCGCCGAGGCGTCGATCTGGTGCCAGCGGCTGATCAGCGCCCGGGGCCTGCAACTGGGGCTCTCCGAGGTGCGCCGGCGCTACGACCGGCTCGCGGCGTACGACCCGCACCACCTGCCCGCGCAGCACCAACTGCTGCAGTCGTTGTGCCCGAAATGGAGCGGGACCTGGGAGCAGATGCACACCTTCGCCCACGAGTGCATGCTGGCGGCGCCGAAGGGCGCCCCGAACGCGGTCCTGGTCGTCACGGGCCACCTGGAGCGCTGGCTGGACGACGACAGCCGGGGCTATCTCGCGACGCCGTTCGCCCGCAACGAGATCTACGAGGCGGCCGCCCGCTCGGTGTGGGACCCGAACTTCCGGCACGGCCCCGGCTGGGTCGCGGTGCGCAACACCTTCGCCATGGCGTTCAGCGTGCTGGGTGACCACGCCGCCGCGGCCGCGCAGTTCGCCGCGCTGGGCCGCTTCGGCACCGAGGACCCATGGCACTACCTCGGCGAACCCGCCGCCGAGTTCACGAAGCGGCGGGCGCTGGCCTACGCGAAGGGCGGTGCCCGATGATCCGCCGGACCGAGGTCGACGGCGTGCCGACGCTGATCTCGCCCACGTCCGGACCGATGCGGGCCGGGCTGATGTTCCGGGTCGGCCGGGCCGACGAGACGCTGCCGCGCACGGGCATCACCCACCTGCTTGAGCACCTCGTGCTGTACCCCCTGGGCTTGGCCGACTACCACTACAACGGCACCACCGCCCCGGTCACGACCTACTTCCACATGCAGGGACCGGAGCAGGAGGTCGCCGGCTTCCTGTCCGGCGTGTGCAAGACGCTGAGCGATCTGCCGCTGCACCGGCTGGAGACCGAGAAGGCGATCCTGCGTACGGAGGGCAGCAGCCGCTCGTCGCACGTCACCGAGCCGATGGCGCTGTGGCGGCACGGGGCCCGCGACCACGGCCTCGTCAGCTACCCGGAGTGGGGACTGCCCATGATCACTCCGGACGACCTGAGGGCCTGGGCCGCCAGGTACTTCACCCGCGACAACGCGGTGCTCTGGATCGCCGGCCGGGAGGTGCCGGCGGGCCTGACCCTGCAGCTGCCGGGCGGCACGCGCCGCCCGGTACCGCCCGCGTCGTCGACGCTGCCGGTCACCCCGGCGTACTTCTCCGGCGACTCCCAGGCCGTGGCGCTGGACGCGGTCGTCCGGAGCCGGACGGCCGCGTCGGTGTTCACCGGCGTGCTGGAGCGCGAGCTGTTCCGCGGCCTGCGCCAGGAGGGCGGGCTGTCCTACATCGCCAGCGCCGACTACCACCCGAGGGGCGACGGCCACGCGGTCATCACCGCGCTCGCGGACGCGCTGCCGGAGAAGCAGGACGCGGTGCTTGGCGGGTTCATCGACATCCTGGCCAAGCTGCGGGTCGGCCGGATCGAGCAGGCCGACGTCGACGCAGTGGTCACCCGGAAGTCGGTCGCGCTGGACAACGACGAGTCGTCCGCCACCCGGCTGCCCGCCGCCGCCTTCGCCCTGCTCACCGGCGAGCCGCACCCGCCGGCCGAGGAACTGGCCGTCGAGCTCAAGAGCGTCACGGCCGGGGACGTGCACGAGGTGGCGCTGGAGGCGCTGGGCTCGGCCCTCCTGATGGTGCCGGACGGGCGGAGCGCCGACTGGGCCGGCTTCGAAAAGGCCCCGTCGACGTCCAGCGCGGCGGTCACCGGTACGGCCTACCGGTCCCTGGAGGGAGGCGAACTCCGGCTGGTCGTCGGGCCGGAAGGCGTCAGTCTCGTCGCGGAGCGAAACATGGTGACCGTCCGCTACGACCAGTGCGCGGCCGTGCTGGGCTGGCCCGACGGCCGCCGGCTGATGATCGGCCACGACGCCGTGACCGTCGGCGTGGAACCGACCATGTTCGCCGGAGCCCGGGCGGCGCTGCCGGTCATCGACGCGGCCGTGCCGGCGCACCTGCGCGTGGTGATGCCCGCACGCGATCCGTCGGCGATCCCGCAACCGGACCCGGCGGCGCACCACCGGACGGGCAGCCCTCGGCCGGGCGACATCAGCACGCCGTGGTCCATCGCCGGGATCGCGATGCTGGTAGTGGTCCTGCTGGTGGTCGGCGTGCCGACTGCGGCGCTCACCGTCGGCTTGCTGAATTCCCCGCGGCCCGACAGCGAACTGTGGGTGATGGCCGGGGCGGGCGCGCTGCTGTCGGCCTATCTGACCTACGCGGTGATCAAGAACGTCAAGCGGCTCCGCCACGGGGCCTGACGACCGAACCGATCAGCCTGGGGCCGCGCCGGGGACGGCCCGCATGCGGTCCCCGGCCCGGCCCGGCCCGGCCGGGATCATTTGAATTCGCGGTTGTGACGGATTGGGGTCGGAGTGGTTCATATGAACGCCGAGAACTTCCGGCCAGGGCCATTGCGTGTTCGGCGGTTGCAGGCTTGAGCTGGGATGACGTGGGGTGTTTGACCTCTGTGGAGGTGCCCGGGGCGGGTGAGATCGCCTAGGTGATCATGGGAGTTCTCACGCTTCCAGACACTTCGAGGACCTCACCCGCGATGTCAGCATGCCCGATACCGGTACTGTCCGCAGTTGCTACCCCCTCCGACACGCCAGTCCGCCCGGTAACCGAGGGTGAACAGGCCGGTTTGCTGCGAGCGTTGGCAGTGGTGCCGGATCCGCGCAGCCCGCGTGGGCTGCGTTACCCGCTCGCCGGGCTCTTGGCGGTCGCGGTGTGCGCGGTGCTGGCCGGGGCTACGTCGGTGGCCGCGATCGCGGACTGGCTGCACGATCTGGACGACATCGCCCGAGCCCGGCTCGGGTTCGTTCGGGGTATGCCGGCCACGACCACGATGTGGCGGCTACTGATCCGCCTGGACGCCGACCTGCTCGCCACGATCCTCGCGGGCTGGTTACGCGCCCGGACCCAGCCGTCAGACCGGCCCCGCGGGCCTCGATATCGGCAGGTCATCGCGGTCGACGGCAAGACCCTTCGGGGCGCCCGCCGCCCCGACGGCAG